>JAFTDT010000036.1 GCA_017453985.1 Clostridia bacterium | reverse complement strand
GGTAAAAGCCCGGCATCTCCGCCGTTTCGCCGCCGACGAGCGCGCAGCCCGCCTGACGGCAGCCCTCCGCCACGCCGGAGACTATCTCTGCCGCCTGCGCGGGGTCGAGCCTGCCGGTGGCGAGGTAGTCGAGGAAAAAGAGCGGGCGTGCGCCGGAGCAGACGATGTCGTTGACGCACATCGCCACGCAGTCTATGCCGATAGTGTCGTGCTTGTCCAGCGTAAACGCCAGCTTGAGCTTGGTGCCCACGCCGTCCGTGCCGGAGACCAGCACCGGCTCGCTCACGCCGCTCATGTCCGGAGCAAACAGCCCGCCGAAGCCGCCGATGCTGCCTATCACGCCGGGGATATAAGTGCTCTCCACCATGCTTTTTATGCGCCGCACGGTCTCATATCCGGCGGTCACGTCCACGCCGGCGGCGGCGTAGCTCTCGCTGTGGCTCTTTCTGTTTTCCATCATGCTCATTCCTTTCCCGTCCAACAGTATGTGCAGACGCGCGAGGCGGGCAGCCCGATGGATGCCAGCACGCCCTCCAGCGTCTGAAAGCGCAGGGAGCTGAAGTGCAGCTCCGCCTGTATATGCTCGATAAGGCTGCGCCCGCGCTCGGTGCGGACGTCGCCGTATTCGTCAAGGTGGTCAAACCCGCGCTCGCCCTCAAGCTGATGCACGACGCGGCGGGCAATAAGCTCCATCACGGTGCCGGAGCGCGAGAAATTGAGGTATTTGCAGCCGAAGGTGATGGGCGGGCAGGCGGAGCGCAGATGCACCTCGCGCGCCCGATTTTGGTATAAAAACTCCACGGTTTCGCGCATCTGCGTGCCGCGAACTATCGAGTCGTCGATAAAAAGCAGCCGCTTGCCCTCGATAAGCTCCTGCACGGGCACCAGCTTCATGCGCGCGATCAGATTGCGCAGCTCCTGACTCGGCGGCGTGAAGCTGCGCGGCCAGGTGGGAGTGTATTTGATGAATGGGCGGGCAAAGGGCACGCCGGTGCGGTTGGCATAGCCGATGGCGTGCGCCGTGCCGCTGTCCGGTATGCCGGCGATATAGTCGCAGCTTATGTCCAGTCCCTCGCGCAGGTCGTTCTCTGCCAGTATCTGCCCGCAGCGGTAGCGCATCGTTTCCACGGTGCTGCCCTCGTAGTGCGAGTTGGGATAGCCGTAATAGGTCCACAAAAAGGCGCATATCCGCATCTCCTCGCCCGGCTCCGCCAGCGTCTCAACGCCCTCCGGCGTTACGCGGACTATCTCTCCGGGACCGAGGTCGCGCAGGTCGCGGTAGCCTACCTTCTGATAAGCAAAGGACTCGAAGGACACGGCATAGCCGTCCTCGCGCTCACCGATCAGCACGGGCAGGCGCCCCAGCCTGTCGCGCGCGGCATAGATGCATTCGTCCGTCATCAGCATGACGGACATGGAGCCGTCGATAAGCTCCTGCACACGCCGCAGCCCCTCCGTGATGGAGGATGCCTCGTTTATCAGCGAAGCCACCAGCTCGGTGGTGTTGATATGCCCGCCGCTCATCTCCAGAAAATGGCGGTTTGTGGAGAGGATATGCCGCGCCAGCTCCTCCTCGTTGTTTATCTTGCCCACGGTGGTGAGGGCAAAGCTGCCCAGATGCGAGCGCACAAGCAGCGGCTGCGGCTCGTAGTCGCTGATGCAGGCGATGCCGATATTGCCGCTCATGCCCTCCAGATCGCCCTCGAACTTGGTGCGGAAGGGCGAGTTTTCTATATTATGTATGGCGCGCTGAAAGCCCTTGGCGCGGTCATACATCGCCATGCCGCCGCGGCGCGTGCCGAGGTGGGAATGGTAGTCCACGCCGAAAAACAGGTCGTATTTGCAGGGGTTCTTGGAAACGATGCCGAAAAATCCGCCCATGTCCGTGCCCCTTATTTGCCGTAGGAGGCGCGCACCTTGGCGTCCTTTGCCGCCACGGAATCCGCCATGGCGAGCTTATGCTCTGACAGCGCCTCCGCAAGCTGACCGTCGCAGATGGCAAGCATCTGCACCGCGAGCAGGGCGGCGTTCTGCGCGCCGTCTACCGCCACGGTGGCGACGGGCACGCCGGCGGGCATCTGCACCGTGCTGAGCAGACTGTCCAGTCCACCGAAGGCGCTGGACTTTATCGGCACGCCGATCACGGGCAGCGTGGTCGAGGCGGCGAGCACCCCGGCAAGATGCGCCGCCTTGCCGGCGGCGGCGATGATGACGCCCACGCCGTCCGCCCGTGCGTTGGCGGAGAGACGGTGCGCCTCCTCAGGCGTGCGGTGGGCGGAGATGACACGCACCTCATGCGGCACGCCGAAGTCCGCCAGAGTCTTCATCGCAGGCTCCATCACAGGCAGATCGCTGTCGCTGCCC
Organism: Clostridia bacterium; assembly: GCA_017453985.1. Classification (GTDB taxonomy): domain Bacteria; phylum Bacillota; class Clostridia; order Oscillospirales; family Butyricicoccaceae; genus RGIG3726. The sequence continues at coordinate 18,585 of JAFTDT010000036.1, read as the reverse complement.
ATGACGATTATCACTTTTTTCATATGCTCAGCTCCCCATAAGAAAAATCAAAAAGCACCCGTGCGGGGGTGCTTGCATTTTTTAGGCGTGCGGGCGCTTACCGCGTGCGGATGCCGTATCGTGAAAGTAAAGTCCGCTGTGCATCAAAAAACGCCTCCGTGCCCTGAAATTACTATATTATTTTATAACATCTGCGCCCTTTGTGTCAATATATATCGCTATTTTTGACGTTTTATACAAAAAGCCCTTGCAATGACCGCGCCGTATATGTTATAGTAATAGGGAAAATGAATATTATTCTTTTTGCGTATAGCAAGCATCGGGAGGCGGCAAATATGGGCGGTATAGTCGAAAAAGTTGATATAATCGGCGTGCAGATGGATCTCGGCGCCTCAAGGCGCGGCGTTAACATGGGACCGCTTGCGATACGCTATTCGGATATATGCAGAAAGATGAGCGAGCTGGGCATAAGCTGGCGCGACAAGGGCGACATCATCCCCAGGCTCGATACGGAGACCGTCTGCGATAATTTCCGGCAGATAACGGACGCCAACCGCCGTCTTTTCGAGGCGGTCAGCGCCAGTCTGCGGGAGGGCTGCATGCCCGTGGTGCTGGGCGGCGACCATTCCATCGCCGCCGGCAGCATACCCGCCGTGGCGGCTGCCGACCCCGGCGTGGGCATTATCTGGATAGACGCGCACGGAGATTTTAATAATATGGAAAGCTCGGCGACCGGCAATATACACGGCATGCCGTTTTCCGCCGTCTGCGGGCTGGGGCCGAGCGGGCTGGCGGATTTTGCCGAGCCGCCGGTTTACGTCGATCCGCGCCGCTGCGTGCAGATAGGCGCGCGCGACATCGACCCGCCGGAACGGATCAGGATGCGCGAGGCGGGCGTCACCGTCTTTTCCATGACCGAGATAGACAAGCTGGGCATGACCGAGGTGCTGGAGCGCGCCATTCGCATAGCGTCCTCCGGCAGCGGCAAGATACATGTCAGCTTTGACATCGACGCCGTCACCCCGCAGGAGGCGCCGGGCGTCGGTACGCCGGTGCACAGCGGGCTGACGGTCAGAGAGGCGTTTTTGGCGGCGGAGATGCTGGCGGAGAGCGGCAGAGTGATCTCGCTGGATATGGTGGAGGTCAACCCCATACTGGACGAGAAAAACAAGACCGCGCAGCTCGCCTGCGAGCTGATACTCTCCCTGCTGGGGAAGATAGTTTACTGAGAAAAGCGGCAAAGCTGCGGAGGACAGGCGTCCTCCGCAGCTTTTTACGGAAGCGCTCCTGCTGCGCTCGCTCAGCCAAAGGTTGATAACTATCCAAACGTTTTCATATGAACTTTCGCCGTGCCGCCGGATATAATTACGGCAGACCGGTCGTGATTTTATTCAGCCTTTGGCAGAAAGGAGAAAAACATGTATAGGCGACAAAATAAAGGCTTTGTGCAAAGGGAGAGTGCTGACGCAGGAGCTTGCGGACGGAACGATGCTGGAATTTTACCGATGACTCCGAGAGGAGGTTTTCGCAAAGCAAATACCCGACAGCCTGTTTCTGTCGGGTATTTGCAAGGGGGAATATATGTGAGTAACACAGAAAAAGGCGTATGGATTCAGCCGACGATGGCCTCCAATATCTTTACCAGCAGCTCCGTAGTTATGCGCACGCTTTCGATATCACAGCTCTCATTGGGAGTATGAACGTCCAACAGAGTGGGACCTATGGCTATCATATCAAGATTTGGATTTTTTTCAGCAAACGCACCGCATTCTACGCCTGCGTGGACAGGCTCTACGATCATGTCCGTGCCGGTCAGTTTTTTATATTCCCGACAGGCGATTTCAGTGAGCTTGCTGTTTGGATTTACAGCCCAGCCGGGAACGTGTCCGTCGCTTGCAAATGCAAAGCCGAATCGCTCTGCGAGAGCGCGGCAGATAACGCCGATTTGTGTAGCTTGATATGCCACTGAGCTGCGTTCAAAAACGGAAAAGCGGATTTCGTCGTCGCCAACGGTTATTTCGCCAAGATTGGAGGAGCTTTCTACCAAGCCATCCACAAACGGACTCATGGTGTGAACATTGTTTGGCACGACGGTCATCAGTTCTGTCAGGGCGTTGCCGCTGTCCGCGCTCAGTACGCGCGACGGCGCGGCGTCATCGATATCGGCTTTGAACACATATTCCGGCTCGATATTTCCAAATGCGGTCTTAAACTCAGCTGAAAAATCGTCAATTACACGACGTATGCCGTCAATGTCTTCGGCTTTGACCGCAACGATTGCCTTGGCAAACTTTGGAATCGCGTTGGGAGCCTGCCCGCCGCTGAATTCGGAGATGCTGAAATCAAATCCCGCCTGCCGTATCATCGTCATGACGCCGGCAAGACTGACAAGGGCATTTGCGTGTCCTTTGTTTATCCCGACTCCGGAATGACCTCCAAGCAGATTGCTGAAGCTGAGAGTAATGCGCTTACTGCCGACGGGCGGCTTTTCCCACTCAGCCTTGCGGCTGAAGGTGAAGAAATCGCCTCCTGCACATGAATTGCAGATTGAGCCGACCGTTTCCCAATCCAGGTTGACCAGATATGCGCCGTCCAAATATTTGGCGTCCATTTTTACGGAATCCATGCCGTCTTCTTCGTTTGTGGTAAAGATGGCGCGTATGGGACCGTGACGCAGGGAGTCGTTCTGCAGGAGATACAGGATCATTGCGACGCCGATGCCGTCGTCCGCGCCTAAACTTGTGCCGTCGGCGGTCAGCGTTTTTCCGTCATTGATTATCTTTATGCTGTCGCTGATGGGGTCATATGCAAGACCCTCCTCCGCAACGCAGACCATATCCATATGCGCCTGAAAAATGACACGGGGTACATTCTCACAGCCGACGGATGCAGGCTTGTCGATTATGACCTCGTTCATTTCATCCTTTTCGAATGTCAGACCGTGTTCCTGCGCCCATTTGCAGAGATATGCGCTGATGCGTTCTTCATGATGGGAGGGTCGGGGAATTTGTGCGATTTTGCCGAACTCATGCAAGACTATGTCCAATGCGTTGCTCATATCAGGTTCTCCTTTCGATTATTTGGCAAAGGAAGTAGCTTCTTCAATGCTGATGGCTTTGCCTCCGACAAGCGAAGTGTTTTTTGCCAAAGAGTAGATGAGCCAATATGCAAGGAAAGAAATTATAACGCCGTCGAGTGCGGGAGAAAAGATGTGCAGCACGCCAAGCGTTTCCAATAGAGCTATACCTCCGCCGCATATCCATGCTATGATACCGACCCAATTCACGCCCTCGACAGGACGCCAATTTTCTTTTTTGCCTTTGCAGATGACAAAGTAGTCGCAGATGACTACTCCCATAGTGGGAGGAACGACTGCGCCGAGTATGCTGATGTATGTATTGAGAAAATCCGCCAGACCCGCTATCGCCAGCAGTATGCCCAAAACACCGCAGCACATGGTAATCAGCGGACGCTTGGAATCCTTGATGGAAAACATTTTGCAGAATGCAAGTCCGGACATATATGCATTGCCGGTGTTTGTTGTCCAGGTGGCAAGTATCAGCACAAGCATGGCGATGATGGGAAGCCCAAGTCCGGCGAACATGGCGGTTACGTCATAGTTTCCGCTGCCGATTGCCATGACGGCGCCCACCATTATCATCAGCAGGGCTGCCGGTATAACGCCGATGAGCGTGGCTTTTACCACATCTTTGCGTGTGCGGCAATAACGGGTATAGTCGGAATTGCATGTGGCTCCCAAGGCGAAAAGCCCGATTACGGTGGATATCGCGGCGGGCATGGACATCAGATTGCTTTCAACCGCTTCGGTAATGTTGTTCCAGCCGGCTGCGTTGATGGAGTGTGCGCCGCCGTATGCGCACAGAATTACCAGCAGCGGAACGGCGATATAATTAAGCACGGACATCCACTTTACGCCATATACGGCGGTAATAAACATTACCGTACCCCATATCGCACAGCTCAGCCAAAAAGGAAAATTTTCGACGCCGAACTGAGCCATAAGAGTGTTGAAAGCCAGCGCGCAGGTAGCCGTCTGTACGGCAAACCAACCTGCTTCGCATACGAAAATGACCAATGCCATGGAAAAATTGGCGCCTGTCATGCCGAATGCGCGTGTAGAACACATGGTGGCGTTCAATCCGGTATCGGAACCGATTATGCCGCCCAATATCATCAGCAGACAGCATACGGCAAAGCCTATCAAGGTTGCCCAAAAAATGGAACCTATGGTCAGCACGCTGCCGAAAATTCCGCCTACCATCAGCATCGGTATGCATATCATGGAGCCGACCCAAATAAATGCAATGCTCCACCATTTGCGTTTTTCATTTTCCAGAATGGGGGACAGACCCTTATCCTGCATAGACTGTTCGGCCTGAACGCTCTTGTTTTCTTCCATGTCCATATCTCCTTTCTTTATATTGCTTTCTGTTTTTGCGGAGAGAGGACGGGGCTGAGTATAAAAGTCCCGCCCTCTCTTTGAGGAGGAGCATCAAACGGATTATTTGAAGCGTACGATCTTGCCCGTATATTCAACATTTGAAAAATACGGCTTCCATATTTCGTTTATTCTGCCCTCGCCCTGTTTCCACCACTTCTCATCGACCCTTGCGATGCCGACGTCCACATACTGCCCTTCCTCGGTATCCGCATTCGTCATTGGCAGCATGGTATCCTTGTTGTACAGGGAGATTATGTCGGGAGCGGTCATAAGAGTGACGCCGTCCCTGTATATCGCAAGGTTTTCGTTCTGGAACGGTATCTTGTATTCACATCCGTCCTCACCGCTGACAACGGCAACGCCGTAATCAAAGCCGTTGGCGGTTTTGGTTTCCATTTTGGTTATCCTGCCGGTACATACTGCCTTGCAGGGCAGAGTGCTGTTTCTGGCGATGAAGTCGTAAATATTGCCGTTTCCGTCATATTTTGCCATTGCTTCACCGATGGATTTGGCATAGGTGATAGTGCCGGTTGCAATAGCGGAGAGTATCTCATCTTTTGTGACCATCCATCCGGACAGACCGGCAATCATATCAAACGCCATGCAGATATTGCGCCCGATGACCTCGGCGGTGGAGGCGTCTCTGGGATCTGCCAGCTCGATGGTCAGGCGGTTATTTTTATGATCCGCCATCGCCAGAGGAGAAGTGTTCAGACCGTTTACATGCAGCAGCAGTGTGTCGAGGGCGGGAACCGCGCGTCCGGCGCCGTCGGCGTCAACGATGGGAATGCCTTTGAGCAGAGCGATAAGCATGGGGACGAAAGTGTTGAAGCCGCCTATTTCCACGGGACAGGCATATTTCAGCTCACGTCCCATTCCGGCAGCCATCTCGACCAGCGCCTCGTAAGAGTTTACGGCGTAAGGAGTGAAATCCTTGCCGATCAGAGCACGGGGAGCGCCCATGCCGGCAGTAACGGCGGCGTATGCTCCGCTTTGCATATCTTCGGGGGCGATAAGCTCCAGCTCCACGGGCTTGCCCGGATTATTACGCTTGTACAGCTCCAGCAGCTCCAGACCACCGGTGGGAGAACCGCCTCCGCCGGCGCCGATAACGGTTGCGCCAATGATTACGTTTTTCAAATCGACTTCTTTCAAGATGCTTTTTGCCATGATCATTTCCCTCCGTTTTTCAGTTTTTTTGCAAGAATATGCTTTTATTGTAGGGGCAGCGTCAGAAGATTGCATCGTCTGAAAAACTGAAAAATCTCCGGTATTTTTGTTCGTCGGGAATAAAGGAGGTTTACGCGCAAGAACATCTGTATGACATGCTTTTACAGAAGAGAAGACAGATTGCGGCGGGGCTGCTTTGTAGAGGGAGGACAAATAAAAGGCGCTTTTATTGCCTGTCGCAGCCATTTACAATTTTACTTGTTTGGAGTATATTGATAATGGATAATTATGCATATATCCATTATGCAGCCGCAAGGTCGGCGGAAATGAAAGGAGAAACGGATATGAGCATTACTGTTGCGGATTGTCTGAAGCTGCCTGCCATGAGAGAGGCACGTCTGGCTGCGGGAGGCGCAGGGCTGAACCGTTTTGTGACGGCAGTATCGGTGATTGAATACCCAAATATCAGCCTGTTTTCCAGCGATTTGGTGGTAGGAAATGAGATGATGATTTCCGCGCTGGTCTACATAAAGGATGATGTGGAGCAGCAATGCCAGCTTATACGCCATCTGCACAGCATGGGAAGCGCATGTCTGGTGCTGTATTATGTCGGCATATTCGTTCAGGAGCTGGACAGGCGTCTGGTGGAAACGGCGGACAGCCTGGGATTTCCTTTGGTCGCCATGCCCGCGGGACGAATGGATTACCGATACAGCGATCTTATAGCCGAGGTCATGGAATGGATTATTGCAGACCGAAAACAGGAAAAGTATTATGTTTCTGAAATGGTAAACAGGATTTCGCAGTTGGCGCCGCAGCATCAGACCATGAGTTCCGCACTGCGGCTTCTCAGCGACCGTCTGCACTGCACATTTCTTTTGGCGGATCGCTACCTGAAGCCAAAGGCGGCTGCCGCATGGCCGATTTCCAATCAATGGGATTATCCCGCGGTGCTGAACGCCGTGGAGGAGAGCCGCCCAAATGCGTCGGAAGCGACTGAGGAGTATTTGTGCGGCAAAAAGGTATTTATTTGGGATATGCCGGTGCGCTCAAAGCGCAATCAGGATTTTCACCTCTTTGTTATGGATGAAACAGGGACACAGAAGCAGGAGGAGCTGCTGCAGGCGGCGGAGGTAATAGAACTGTTTTTAAATATTTGGAATCAAGATCATAATTTTGAGGGAACGGACGCGCTGGTGCATGCCATACTCAGCGATCAGCCGGCGGAAAAGGAGCGATTGGCGGCGCAGATGCACATTGACATCGAACCTATCCACACTCTCTGGATACTCCGCATAATAAACAAGAGCGGCGTCACGGTGGACGGAAATCAGCGGCTTTTCTGCCTGAAACAGCTAAAACAGTATCTTCAGGACAGGCACAAGCTTGTTATTGTAGATACATACAGTCATTATGTGGTGGCGTTGTCGGATGACAGTCTGTTTGACGATACGGAGTTGTCAATGGCTTATGAGTTTGCACGGGAGCTTGAAAAAGACGGCTTGCAGGTGGAGGGCGTAGTATGTCAGGGCGTAGAGAATACTGCGCACGCCCGCAGCGCATATCTGCTGTCTGACGCCAACCTGGATACCGTGCGCTGCATCTACCCGGAGAGAAGGATATTTACGCTCGGAGAAGTGCAGTTTGCGCAGAATTGCCGAGATGTATTGGAGCAGGGCGAAGACAGGCTGAACAAGGAGCTGAGGTGTTTTGACAAGATTTATGCGCTGCCGGACAGGGACAGTTTGCTGCAGACTCTGTGCGTATATCTCCTTGACGCAAATACAAATACTCAGGAAACCGGTCAGTTCATGTATCTGCACAAAAACACGGTGAAGTATCGTCTCAACAAAATACGCGCGGCGCTGAACTATGATATTACGCAAATGCCGGAAACTTACGCGCTGTATCAGGCGGCGGCGCTGTATCGGCTGCTGAAAAGATAAGCCGGTCGATTTATCCCCCCCTCCCCCATCTCTGCAAACATGTACAAAAATACACATGTATACAGGAATACTTTTCAAAAACGGCGATTTTTGCAACTTTTTCGGTTGAAAAGTGCGAAACAGGGGAGTATAATAAGAGCCGATGCTGAAAAGCGAGGTGTTGATAAAAAATGTACAAAATCATGCGTAAGGAGCGTCTCGGACCCGTCGTTACCCTGATGGATATCGAGGCGCCGGCTATCGCGGCAAAGGCGGAGCCGGGACAGTTCATAATCCTCCGTGTGGACGCGGAGGGCGAGCGTATACCGCTTACCATTGCGGACTATGACCGCAGCAGAGGCACCGTGACGATAATCTTCCAGATCGTCGGCGCCACCACCGAGAGCCTCAACCGGCTGGAGGAGGGCGAGTATATTCAGGACTTCGTAGGGCCGCTGGGGCGTCCCACCGAGACGGAGGGGCTGAAGAAGGTCGCCGTCGTCGGCGGCGGCGTGGGCTGCGCCATCGCCTATCCCGTGGCGAAGAAGCTGCACGAGTTGGGCTGCACGGTGCATTCCGTGGTCGGCTTCCGCAGCAAGGATATCGTCATTCTGGAAAAGGAGTTCGAGGCGGTCAGCGACGTTGTGAAGAAGATGTCGGACGACGGCACATGGGGCAGCAAGGGTCTGGTGACGGACGCGCTGCGCGAGCTGCTGGAGTCCGGGGAGAAATATGACGAGGTCATAACCATCGGTCCGCTGATAATGATGAAGTTCGTGGCAAGGCTCACGAAGGAGTTCGGCGTCAAGACCGTCGTTTCCATGAACCCCATCATGATAGACGGCACGGGCATGTGCGGCGGCTGCCGCCTGACCGTCGGCGGAGAGACGAAGTTCGCCTGCGTGGACGGACCGGATTTTGACGGTCACCTGGTCGATTTTGACGAGGCGATGAAGCGCGGTACGATGTACCGCGAGTTCGAGCGGCACGCGCACAGCGAGCTGTGCAATCTGATGAACAAGGAGGTACGCTGAGATGGCAGACCTTACCATACCGCGCCAGCCGATGCCCTCGCAGGAGGCGGACGTGAGAAACAGCAACTTCAGCGAGGTCGCGCTGGGCTATACGGAGGAGATGGCGCTGGCGGAGGCGCAGAGGTGCCTCGGCTGCAAGCACAAGCCCTGCTCCGGCGGCTGCCCCGTGCAGATAGACATACCGGAGTTTATCGGCAAGATATGTGAAAAGGACTATGAGGGCGCTTATCAGGTCATCTCGCGTGACAGCTCGCTGCCCGCCGTGTGCGGCAGAGTATGTCCGCAGGAGACTCAGTGCGAGGCAAAATGCGTCCGCGGCGTCAAGAGCGAGCCGGTGGCGATAGGCAGGCTGGAGCGATTTGTGGCGGACTGGCATCTTGCCCACGCGCACGACAAGGTCGCCCGTCCCGCCTCCAACGGACGCCGCGTGGCGGTGATAGGCTCCGGCCCCGCCGGACTGACCTGCGCCGGCGACCTCGCCAAGAAGGGCTATGAGGTCACGATTTTCGAGGCGCTGCACCTTGCGGGCGGCGTGCTGGTATACGGCATACCGGAGTTCCGTCTGCCCAAGGCGATCGTGCAGAAGGAGGTCGACGGGCTGAAGGCGCTGGGCGTCAAGGTGGAGACCAATATGGTCGTCGGGCGCGTGTTTTCCGTGGACGAGCTGATGGAGCAGGGCTATGAGGCGGTGTTCATCGGCTCCGGCGCGGGACTGCCCAGCTTTATGAAAATACCGGGCGAGAACTTAAACGGTGTATATTCGGCAAACGAGTTCCTCACCCGCATCAATCTGATGAAGGCTTACCGCGAGGGCTCTGCCACTCCCGTGCAGCACGCGGAGAAAGTCGCCGTGGTCGGCGGCGGCAACGTCGCCATGGACGCCGCCCGCTGCGCAAAGCGCCTCGGTGCGAAGGAGGTATACATAGTCTACCGCCGCAGCGAGGAGGAGCTTCCCGCCCGCCGCGAGGAGGTCGAGCATGCCAAGGAAGAGGGCATCATCTTCCGCCTGCTCAACAATCCCGTGGAGATACTCGGCGATGAGGAGCTGCACGTCAAGGGCATGCGCTGCATCCGCATGGAGCTGGGCGAGCCGGATGCTTCCGGACGCCGTCGCCCCGTGCCGGTGGAAGGCTCGGAGTTCACACTTGACGTGGACTGCGTGATCATGGCTATCGGCACCTCGCCCAATCCGCTGATACGCAGCACCACCTCCGGACTGGAGACTCAGAAGTGGGGCGGCATCATCACGGACGAGAACGGCAAGACCTCGCGCGAGGGCGTGTACGCCGGCGGCGACGCCGTCACCGGCGCGGCTACCGTCATTCTCGCCATGGGCGCCGGCAAAACGGCGGCAGCCTCGATACACGAATATTTGAGCAATAAATAAAAACAGCATGCCGCCGGCGAAATCAAGCCGCGGCGGATAATACATCTGAATATTCATAAAAATGCGGCGGGAGCTTTTCAGCTCCCGCCGCGCTTTATTCTCGCTCCGTCATGGCGGCGAGACGGCTTGTCAGCGTTGCTGCCTCAGCGCGGGTGGCTTCGCCGTTTGGCGCCCAAGTATCCGCGCTGCGCCCGATCATCAGTCCCGAGCCGACCGCCCATGCGCACGGTTCAAGCGCCCAGATCTGAAAGCTGTGCCAGTCGCCGTAATCGGTGAGCATGCCGCGTGCGGAGGTGTCCGCGCCGATGCTGTTCGCATAGCGGAAAAGCAGCGCAGCAAGCTGCTGGCGCGTAACCGGGACGCCCGGACGGAAGCTCCCGTCATAATAGCCCTCCGTTACGCCGTTCTCCGCCGCCCAAGCGACTGCCTTGTAATAATATGCCTCGCTGTCCGCCACGTCTGAAAATTCCGGCGCATCGGCGGGCTCCGGCGAGCCGGCAAGCCGCCACAGCACGGTAGCGATCATCGCGCGCGAGACAGAGCCTTGCGGTGAAAACATGCCGCTGCCGGTGCCGTTCCAAAGTCCGCGCTCTGCCATTTCCGATATATCGCGCTCCGCCCAATGTTCGGCAATATCCGCAAATACAGGCTCTGCGGGCTGCGGCGGCGTATCCGGAGGCTCGCCGGCGCTCAGCGCCGCGCCGATATTCAGCAGCCCGCCGCTGACGGTCATGCCGGAAAGACTCTCCAGCGGCGTGGCGGTGTCCAGCAATATCTGCTTCACCTCGGCAAGCGCGGCGTCGCCGTAATGCGAGTACACCAGCGCGGCCGCGGCGGTCACCATCGGCGCCGCCATGGAGGTGCCGGTCATATATCCGTATTCTCCGCCGTTCACGGTGCTGAGTATCAGCGTACCGGGTGCGGCGATATCCACGCTCTTTACGCCATAGTTGGACATCGGCATCAGCGTGCCGTCCGGTTGGATATTTGCCACGGAGATCACGTTGTCAAGGTCAAACGCCGCGGGGTACATCGGCTGCTTGTCGGCGTCGACGCCGCGATTGCCCGCCGCGACGACAAAGAGCATATTCGACTCGTTCATGACCTGATAAAGAGGCGGCTCCAGCCGCTCCGCCCCGATGCTGAGATTGCATATCGCGGCGCCGTTTGCCTCGGCGTAGCGTATCGCCTCAATAACGCTTTCCAGCGTGCCTTCGCTGCCGCTGAGGACCTTGAGGATCATCAGGCGCACCGGCGCACCCGCCGTGATGCCTTCGATGCCGACGCCGTTGCCCGCCGCGGCGGCAATCGTTCCGGCGCAGTGCGTACCGTGATTGTCCTCGCTGCCGGCATAAAGGATATTGTCTCCGGCGGTAAAGTTCCAGCCGTGCATATCGTCTATATATCCGTTGCCGTCGTCGTCGATGCCGTTGTCTGCAATTTCGCCAGCGTTTGACCAAATCGCATCTGTGAGGTCCGGGTGGGAAATATCCGCGCCGGTGTCGATCAGCGCCACGGTGACGGGGCGCACGGCGCGGTAGTTTTCCCGCGCTGCAGTAATGTTGATATCTATCCCGGCGGTGACGGCGTCCGTTATGCCGAAGCCATCCGTATTCTGATAAACGGTGTACGCCTCCTCTGCGGTAAAGCTGCCGTCGTTATGCAGCGCCCACTGCTGATAGCGCAGCGGGTCGCCCGCCGCATAGGAGGAAAAGCTGACCAGCAGCGCCAGCACCAGCACCGCCGCCTGATATCTCATGTGTCTTTTCATTGGATGAACTCCTTGAGGAATTGGTTTGCCGTTTCATTATACAAAAAAACGCCCTGCATTACAAGGCGCATGACTGCTTTTCTGGGGAAAGGTCGCAGGCTCTGCGGCAGTTTGCCGCAGAGCCTGCTTTGCCTTTATGTATCCTTTAATTCCTTCAAGACAGCCTTCAGCCGTTCTGCTCGGGAGCCTCGTCCGGAGCATCCGCCTCGGGCTGCGGCTCCGGCGTGGGTGTAGGATTGGGCGTGGGATTGGGCGTGGGATTAGGCGTCGGCGTGGGTGCGGGAGTATACGCCGCCGGTTCGGGCGCCATGCGGGAGGCGATGACGTTTATCCTCTCCTGAATAAACACGGAGGCAAGCAGCCCCGAAAATACCGCCATTATCAGGCTGGGCGTGCCGATATCGGAGTCCACGCCCGCAGACGCCGCGATCTTATCCACGCGCTGCGCGGTTTTGTAATACCAATAAATGCCGTACATCGGAATGAAGAAATACAGCAGCAGCTTGGTTGTCGGGTTGCGGTATTCCTCGTCGCGGACTCGGTTGGTATAGCTTGTGGTGCGGTATACCCAGATGAGCGGCCAGATGCCGAAGGTGACGATGCACAGCACGATATGCTTCACCAGACCGCAGTAGCCCGTGCCGGTGAAGCTCTCCTCATTCTTCAGCCGCAGCTCCGCACCGCTCTCCACAGCGGCGACGGCGTTTATCTTCTCCTGCATCAGCACGGATGCTACGATGGAGGCGAAGAAGGAGAGAATAAGGCTGGGCGTGGCGATGTCGGAAGCGACTCCGCGCGAATGCGCGATCTGGTCGATGCGCTGCGCGGTCTTGTAGTACCAATAAATGCTGTACAGCGGAATGAACATGCACAAAAGCAGCTTTGTCGTCGGGTTGCGCGGCTCCTCATTGTGTGCGCGATTGGTATATTTGGTGGTGCGGTATATCCAAATGAGATGCCAGATGCCTAAGGTCACCGCCATCAGCACGACGTGCCCCACCAGACCGAAATATCCGTCTCCGCTTACCTGCGCGCCGCCGCTGCGCGAGCCGAAGCTCAGATCACCCTCCGGCGAGACTATCCACACAGCGGCAAGGCAGAACAGCCCTGCCAGCAGCGCGGAGAAGAGCAGCCTTACGACAAGCGACCCAAGATAGCTGAATATGCCCCAGATGCCGCTGTATGTAATGATAGCGAAAACGCTGCCGAAAAAGCCGAATATCGCCGAGAGCAGCGCCAGTCCGGCGATGATAGCCGCGGGGATATACCAAAACTTCTTGGCGGTTTCGCGAAGCTGCGGCAGGTAATCCGTCAGCATGGCAAGCGCGAGCGCCGCCATGGCAAGATACGCCGCCAGTTCAAGCAGTCCGCTGATAAAGCGGAAAAATGTGATGTATTTCAGATCCATTGCGAAGAAGCAGAGCTGACTCAGCGCCAGCACGCCGAAGCCGACCACGGTGATGATATCGCGCTTTTGCAAAAACAGCGCGACAGCTATCACGGCAAAGCCGGCAAATTCCAGCATGTAGAAGACCAGATAAAATCCGGTCATGTTTACTGCGATGCGGAGCGAGTTCAGCGCCAGCAGCGCGGCGATGATAGCCGCAATGAGGCTGTAGGATACCGATGACTCTTTCTCGTTCATAGATATTTCCCCCAAAATATAGTATTTGTACCACGATATGCCGCGGCCTTATATATAATTATAAGTATTTGAGCGCATGTTGCAAGAGTTTTGTAAGAAAAATGTCGAAAAATATTCAAAAAACGCCGGAACGGATTTTCGTTCCGGCGCAGAAGATTTGTCCGTGAGGCGTTACAGCGCCATGCCGGCGTCGAATGCCTTGAGATTTATTTCCAATATCGAGGGTTTGAGCTGCTCGCGCATGACTTCCTTCCAGTCGATGTCGGTCATGCCGAACGCCTTGACCAGCGCGCCGAAAAGCACGATATTCATGCAGCGCGAGTTGCCGAGGCTGTCCGCTATCTCGGCGGCGGGCAGCACGAGCGTCTTGAAGGCGCCGCTCATCGCTTCCACCGTGCCCTGAGGATATTCCGTCAGCCCCGCCGCCACGGGCAGCGGCACTATCTCGTGGTCGTTGATGACGGCGATGGCGTCGGGCTTCAAAAACTCCGCGTAGCGCACCGCCTCCATTTTTTCAAATGCCACCAGCACGTCCGCCTGACCGCGTCCGATGATGGGCGAATACACCTTGTCTCCGTAGCGTACCTGCGTGGACACGCTGCCGCCGCGCTGCGCCATGCCGTGCACCTCGCTCATTTTGACGTCATATCCCGCCTTTATCAGTCCGCTGGTGAGCAGCTTGCTGACCAGAATAGTGCCCTGACCGCCGACGCCTACTAAAAGGATACTCTTGACGTTGCTCATATTATTCACCCATCCTTTCGATAGCCTTGAAGGGGCAGACCTGCGCGCAGACCGTGCAGCCCACGCAGAGCGTGGCGTCGATGGACGCCTTGCCGTCCTTCATGAAGATGGCGGGACAGCCCACCTTGAGACATGCTTTGCAGCCGCGGCACTTCTCCGCATCGACGCGGCACAGCCCGATATCATGCTTTATCTTCTTGATGAGCAGGCAGGGGCGGCGCGTGATTATCGCGGCGGGCACGGTGCTGGCGACCGCGTCGTCCACCGCCCTCTGCATCGCCTTCAGATCCTGCGGGTCTACGATGATGATGTTCTCATAGCCGTAAGCCTTCAGCACGTCCTCGATAAGTATGTTCTTCGCCGGCTCGCCCATGAGGGTCAGCCCGCTGCCGGGATTCTCCTGATGTCCGGTCATGCCGGTGATGCTGTTGTCCAGCACGACGGGTATGACCTTGCCCTTATTGTAGATTATCTCCGCAGCGCCGGTCATGCCGCTGTGGAAGAAGGTGGAGTCGCCCACCACGCCGAATACCTTTTTATCCGTCTGTCCCGCCATTTCAAAAGCCTTTGCCATGCCCATGGCGACGGAGAAGCCGCCGCCCATGCACACCACGGTATCGATGGCGCGCAGCGGGTCGGCGCTGCCGAGAGTATAGCAGCCGATATCGCCGCAGACGACGTAATCCTTGTGCTTGCTCATGGTGTAGAAAAAGCCTCTGTGCGGACATCCTGGGCAGAGTGCGGGCGGACGAGCGACGATGGCGCAGCCGGGGTCGCGGGTCTCCGCCTTTGTGCCGAACACGCTCTCGGAGACTATCTCCGGATTGAGCTCGTACATATTGGGAATCAGCTCCTTGCCGACGCATTCGATGCCGGCGGCGCGGATCTGCTCCTCCATATACGGCTCCAGCTCCTCTACCACATAGAGCTTATCTACCTTGGCGGCGAACTCACGCACCAGCTCCATCGGCATGGGATTGGTTATGCCCAGCTTGAGGAAGGATGCGTCCGCCGGGAACGCCTCTTTCGCGTACTGATAAGCGATGGAGGCGGTGACGACGCCGATCTTGCTGCCTGCCAGCTCCATGCGGTTGAGCGGACTGGTGCAGGCGTATTTCTCCAGCTCGCGCAGGTTCGCCTCCAGCTTGGGATGGTTCGCCTTGGCGTTGGCAGGGGCAGAGACGTTCTTGGCGATATTTTTGACATACGGCTTTGCCGCGACGTTTTCACGCTCGCCCAGCTCGACGATGCCCTTGGAATGACATACGCGGGTGGTGACGCGGTACAGCACAGGGATATCAAAACGCTCCGATATCTCGTGCGCCGCCTTCATAAAGTCCTTGCATTCCTGACTGTCGCTCGGCTCCACCATGGCAATCTTCGCAGCTCTGGCGTAATAGCGGTTGTCCTGCTCGTTCTGCGAGGAATGCATGCTGGGGTCGTCCGCGGAGATTATCACGTAACCGCCGCCGACGCCGTTGTACGCCGCGGTGAAAATGGGGTCTGCCGCCACGTTCACGCCGACATGCTTCATCGCGCAGACAGAACGCACGCCCGCCACGGAAGCACCGTAGGCGACCTCCGCCGCGACCTTCTCATTCGGCGCCCACTCGCAGTACAGCTCCGGTGCGTACTGCGGCAGGTCCTCAAATATCTCCGTGCTCGGCGGGCCGGGATAGGCGCTGCCGACCTTTGCTCCGGACTCGTAGACGCCGCGGGCGGCAGCCTCGTTGCCGGACATGAATTTTTTCATTCGATACACCCTACCTTTTATTATTAATACTTGCTTGCCTCAGCCTGTCCGCAGAGCACGCGGAACGCACCCTCCGCCAGCGCGAGCATCTCCTCCTCGCCGGGGAGGACGATGATGGGCGCTATCTTGCCGACCATGCGGCGCAGACCGTCGCACACCGCCTTGCTGTGGGCAATGCCGCCGGTCAGAACAATGGCGTCCACGTTGAAATCCAGCACCGCCGCCATCGCGCCGATATCCTTGCCGTGCTGATATATAAAGGCGTCAAAGATGAGCTTATGCTCCGCATCTCCCGCCGCGGCGCGTTCCTCGACCGTGCGGAAGTCCTTGGTGCCGAGATATGAATAAACTCCGCTGGCGCTGCCGAGCAGCTTGTTTATCTCCGCCTTGGTCTTGCCGGAGAAGCACAGCTCCACGACCTTGCCGACGGGCAGCGTGCCGCCGCGGTCCATGGAAAAGGCGCCCTCGTGCCGCACATTGTTCACATCCACGACTCTGCCGTGCTTATGCGCCGCCACGGACGAGCCGCCGCCCATATGCACCACCACGAGATCAAGCTCCTCATAAGGCTTGCCGAGCTGCGCCGCCGCCTTGCGCGCCACACTCTTGTGATTGAGCGCGTGAAAGCCGCACTGCCGCTCCATGCCCTTAAAACCGCTGACGCGCGCCACGTCCTGCATCTCGTCCACGGAAACGGGGTCCACCACAAAGGCGGGCTTTCCGGCAAGCGCCGCTATCTCATGCGCCAGCAGCGGACCGAGCAGCGATGCATGCTCGCCGTGACGGGCGGTGCGGGCGTCGTCCAGCATAGCCTCGTTGACCGCGTAGGTGCCGGAGGCGAGCTTGCGCAGCGTGCCGCCTCTGCCGCACACGGCGTCAAAGCTCTCCGGGGAATAGCCCGCCTCGCGCATCTGCTCCAGCAGCACCGCGCGCCGCATATCAAGCTGCTCCGAAACACGATTATATTTCGCTATCTCCGCCGCGTCATGGTCTATCGTCTTTTTGAAAACCTCTTTCCAGTCCTCAAAAACCGCCACCTTGGTGGAAGTCGCGCCGGGGTTTATCACCAGTACTCGCATTGGACACCTCCTGTAAAATAGTTCTAAACATATGTTATCTGTAAAAACACAAAAAGTCAATATCATTTTTTTTACAAAATAACGTCCCGTTTGCCGTAAATCAAGTGCAAAATATATGAAACGGCTTTAACCATTGCGCTTTTGCCGGCAAAGGAGTATGATGATAAAAAAGGAGGAACGTAAATGATACGGAGAAAAGATGAGATGCGCCTGCAGGTGCGCGACAATATCCGCGGCGGCAGCGGGAGGATAGAAAATCTGCATATATTCGAGCCGGAGGAGCTGGAGGGAAAATGCACGCTCTGCTCGGTGTTCGAGCTTGACCCCGGCGACAGCATCGGCGGACATGCTCACGACAGCGACGGTGAGATATATTATGTGCTGCATGGCGAGCTGGTAGTGACGGAGGACGGCACGGAGCACGTGCTGTATGCGGGCGACGCCAGCTACACCTGCGGCGGCAGCAGCCACGCGATAGAAAACCGCTCCGGCAAAAAAGCGAGCTTCATGGCGATAATACTGCCTTGAAAAATTCCGTGCAAAAAGAAAGTCAAATGTTGAAAACACTTGACAGATGTGCTAAAATAAAAACAATTGGGTGAAATAGACGCGGAGCAAATTGCTTTGCGTACGATATCCGGAGCATGCATACGGGGGTGACGGCATGCCGGTTTATAAACTGGGACTATTGATCAGGGCGCGCAGGGAGATGCTGGGGTACACGCAGGAGGAGCTGGCGGAAGGCATATGCTCGCTCCCTACGATGTCGAGGATAGAAAACGGAGAAAGGCTTCCGACAAAAGAAAACGCCGAGCTGCTGCTCCAGCGGCTCGGTTATTCGGACATGCTTGTAGATAGCTATGCAGATGAGGATGCCCTCATACTGAACGATCTTAAATATAAAATACGGCAGGCGATCATACTGGAGCAGCCGGCGAAAATCGGACCTCTGCTTGAGGAGTTTGAAAAGATAGCCGACCTTAACAATAAAAGCGTAAAGCAATTTGTCATGCTCTGCCGCACTATCCCCTTGGGCTTCGGCGCCGACACCCTCGAGGTGCTGGAGGAGGCGATGCGCCTCACCTGCCCGCGGTACAGACCGGACAAGCTGCCGAAGCTGCTTACCTTTGAGGAGATAATCTTGGTGAATAATATAGCCATATGCTATTATGGCAAAGGGAAGCCCGACGTGGCGATCAAGATGTTTTACTCGCTGAAAACGTACTACGAAAACAACGAGGTAAACATGGAAGAACGCCTGCGCACACAGCCGATGGTGCTGTATAACCTATCAAAATGCCTCGGAGCCTCCAAGCGATACGATGAATGCGTGGAGATCTGCGACCTCGGCATACAGCTGGCGCGTGAGAGCGGCAAGTGCAACTGCCTCGACAGAATGTTCTACAATCGGGCGTACGTACTGCTGAACAGGGACAAGCCCGGAGACAGGGAAGAGGCGAAGAAATATGCCGAGCTGGCGCTGCATACTGCCGCAGCGTTGGCGAGGGACGCCCTCGCTGCGCATTACAAACAGTTTATCGACAAAAACTTCCCTGAATGATTACTGGCACATGGTCATAAACGGAATGTCGCAGTTCGGAGAAGCGACTCCGCC
>JAFTDT010000035.1 GCA_017453985.1 Clostridia bacterium | reverse complement strand
TGCTGATAGTAGGCGTTCTCGTACTGGCATATGTCGTTTATACCGCCGCATACGGCGTTGGCAGCTACGGCAAGCTGCTCGACGCCGACACGCTGAACATATACAGCGGCGGCGTCTTGATAAAGACCGTCGATGACCCGCACGACCTTGTGGCAACGTATAAAGGCACCGTGGGCGTCGCTCACCTTCGGCGCTCCGATTTGGGCGTGAAAATCTTCGGCACAAAGGAGCTGTACCGGCTGGAGTTTTTGAAGGACGGAAAAAGGCTCAGTGTGATAAAGGTGATGACGCCGAAGGATCCGGACAGCGTCGAGCAGTCAAGCTTGAATGGGGCATGGAAGAAAATGGGCGATAAATACGTCGTCATGCGCCGCGGCGGTAAATGGTTCAATTTTGGTCCGAACTTCTTCGGCGATTTGGAAAGCATATTGAACGAGTGAGCGGCGTCGCCCCGAGCTGATTTTCTCTCCTTTTTACGCAGCGGCGGCTGCCGCACACCCGCGAAAAATAGCCCCGGAGGGTTTTCCTCCGGGGCAGCTTTGCGTTGCTTTATACTTTACGATTCGCTGCCGCGCAGCTTTTTCTGAAGCCAGTTCTTGCCGTCCACAAAGCGGGACACAATGAACGAAACCACATAGTCGCCCGCCGCGTTTACCATCGTCGCCGGGGGGTCGATGAGGTTTGCCAGCGCGATGGAGATGGGGTAGGCGATGGCAAGCTGGTCGGGGAAGAATATCGTGCACAGCACGAGGTCGCCGGTGCCGCCGCCGCCCGGTATGCCGGACATGGCGACGGAGGAGAACACCGCCACCACGATGGCGAGCAGCGCCCTGCCGGTGCTGAAATCCATGCCGAAAATGCCGAAGAGGAACGCCACCTTGATTATCGCGCCCATGGCAGAGCCGTCCATGTGCATGGTCGCGCCCATGGGCAGCACGATGTCGGAGATATCGCGGGAGATGCCGGTCTCCTCGGCCGCCTCCATATTGGTGGGGATGGTCGCCACGGAGGAGCAGGTGCCGAAGGACACCGCCGCCGGGCGGAACAGGTGCTTCCACATGACCTTTGCCGCGCCCTTGCCGCCGCCGAAGCGCGCATAAAGCGGGAAGAACACGAACATATAGGCGAAGGACAGGACATAGTAGATTATCAGCGTGCGGCTGTAATCGCCGATCAGCTCCGGACCGTAGGTCGCCACCAGATAGGCGAAGAAGCCGAAAAAGCCGATGGGCGCGTACCAGGTGATTATCTTGACCACCTTCATGATGCAGTTTGTCACGTCGGCAAGGAGCTTGGCGGTCATGGTCTTGGGACCGCCCGCCATCTGCACACCGAAGCCGAATATAACGGCGGCGACGATGAGCGGCAGTATCGCCCGACGGCTCCACAGCTCGGAAAAGTCCGGCTTGGTGAAGAAGTTGATTATCAGGTCGGCAAGTCCCAGCCCGGAATCGACCTCGCCCGGCGCGGCGTTGTACGAGCCGGTGACGAGCGGGAATATCCGCACCACAGCGTAGGTTATCACCGAGGCGATACCGGCGGTGCAGAGAAAGGTCAGCACCGTCGAGCCCATGACCTTGCCCGCGCGGCGGGCGTTGTTCATGTTGGCGATGGCGGAGGAGATGGAGAAGAACACCATCGGCACCACCACGCAGAACATCAGATTGACAAACACCGTGCCCAGCGGCTCCAGCGCGGTCGCGCCCGGCCACACCGCGCCGACGACGCAGCCGGCTACGATGGCGAGCAGCATAAGCAGCAGGAATCCGTAGTTTTTGAAAAAGCTTGATTTCATACAGCAGCCCTCCCTTTATATATTATCAATTATATGAGACAGGAATGACAAAATGAATGGCTGGAACTGCCAAAAATATTGCAAAACGTGCTGTTTTGTGATATACTGGCACTGAAACAGACGGACGGGAGGCGATTTGCATGACGGCGCGCCGTGAGGGATATCTGCGCGAGCGATATCATTTTTTCCATCTCAGGGACTCTGCGGGACAGGAGCGGGACTTTCATTTTCATGAGTTTGATAAGATAGTGATATTGCTCTCCGGTCAGGTGGAGTATCTGGTGGAGGAGTCGTCCTATGCGCTGCGCCCATGGGACGTGCTGCTGATAAAGCATCACACCATACACCGCGCCGACATCAGCCGCGAAATGCCGTATGAGCGCATAATAATCTATTTGGACGGCGGCTACGTCGCCCGCACGGCGCCGGAGGAGGCGCTGATGGAGCGTTTTTACGCCGCCGACAGCGGTGGGCATCTCATCACGCCCGACGCCGAGACGCGGGAGCGGCTCGGACGCCTTTTGGCGGAGCTGGAGTCGGAGCTGGGCAGCTCGCGCTTCGGCAGGGGTACGCTGTGTGATACGCTGCTTATGCAGATACTGATATGTCTGGGGCGCGCGTCGCGGGCTGCTCTGCCCGCCGCGGCAAGCGCGAAACGCTGCGGCGAGGCGCGGATATCCGAGGCGCTGACCTATATTCAGGAAAATCCGGCGGCGGAGCTCTCGGCGGCGGCGCTGGCGGCGCGGGCGCACCTCAGCCCTTATTATTTCATGCGACTTTTCCGGGCGGAGACGGGTTATTCCGTCCACGGTTACGTAATGCAGTCGAGGCTGATGCACGCGGCGAAGCAGATACGCGGCGGCGTGGCTGCGGGCGAGGCGGCGCTGAACTGCGGCTTTGCCGATTATTCGGCGTTCTACCGCGCCTTCCGGCGGCAGTTCGGCGCGGCGCCCGGCAGCATCAAGGGCGCGCCCTCCGATGTGCCCGCCGCCGCCACTCTGCGCGGCGGACAGCAAAAAGACCGCCCGTAAAGGCGGTCTCTCTGGAGCTGGAAACGTGACTTGAACACGCGACCTGCTGATTACGAATCAGCTGCTCTACCGACTGAGCTATTCCAGCAAATAGGGCGGCATGCTGTCAAAAACAGCTTACCTTACGCAGTATACCACAACTTATTTTATTTTTCAATACCTAAATCATTACCTTTTTTACAAAGTTTTTTCAGGCTCCGCAGAGTTTCGGGTATCGTCTCGTTGTGCAGAGTCTTGACGTCAAAGCGGAAAATGCGGAAAACGAGCTGCATGACGGGTCCGTTGCCGAGCACGAGGATTATCGTGCCGATGCCGACGGTGCCGCCCATCAGCCAGCCGGCGAGCAGGGCGCAGCCCTCTATCACCATGCGCACGGCGCCCACGGGAATGGGCAGTCGCTTTGTCACGGCGCACATGAGGCTGTCGCGCGGTCCTGCGCCGAACGCCGCGGACATATACAGATACAGCCCCAGCGATGTCGGTATAAGCGACAGAATGCACATAACGAGCCGCGGCGCGAGCTGCTCCTCATAGGAAATGCAGGAAAGATAGCTTGGCAGCACGCCGGCGGCAACGATAAGGTCAAAAATGGAGCCTATCAGCAGAATATTGAGAAAGGTGCCGAAGCCGACCCTTTCCTTCAGCAGCAGGTCAAAAACGAGTATGACAAGCCCCAGAATGATGCTCGTCGCGCCGAAGCTGATCGGCAGCACCTTGGAAAAGCCGTCGTTGAGCACGTCCCACGGCGCCATGCCGAGATTGGCGCTGTATGACATGGCGATGCCAAAGGCGAGTACGGCAAGACCGACGATGAGCTTTATGAACCTTTTGACCATAGCCTTCAAGCTGCATTACCTCCAATACTGAGAAACCTAAGAAATGATATCATACGGCGCTTTGCAAGTCAATAAAAATTATTCTTGACTTTTCACTCTTGTCCGTGTATCATTTATATGTTATCCTTGCCGGTGCTATGAGCGCCGGCCATCAGTCCAAAAGGAGGTGCAGAAAAATGCCTAAAGTAACGGGAAAATACGAGACGATCTTCATCGTCGACGTTACTGCCGGAGACGAGGCCGTGGCAGCCCTGGTGGAGAGATTTACCAAGCTGATCGGGGACAACGGCGAGATATCCAAGGTGGACGAGTGGGGCAAGCGCCGTCTGGCGTATCCCATCAACGATCTGCCTGAGGGATATTATGTTCTGGTAGAGTTTGAGAGCAAGCCGGATTTCCCGGCGGAGCTCGACCGTATTTTCAAGATAACCGAGGGTATCCTCAGGTCTATCATCATCGCGAAGTGAGAACGGAGGTACAGTCATGCTTAACAAGGTAGTTTTGATGGGGCGTCTTACCGCCGATCCGGAGCTTCGCAGAACCCAGAGCAATACCGCGGTGACTTCGTTCACGCTGGCGGTAAACCGCACATACAGCCGTGCCGGCGAGCAGTCGCAGACGGATTTCATCGACTGCGTCGCATGGGCGAGCACCGCAGAGTTTGTGACCAAGTGGTTCAGAAAGGGAATGCAGATCGCTCTGTGCGGCCGCATTCAAACGCGCACCTGGGAGGACAAACAGGGGCAAAAGCGTAAATCGGTGGAAGTGATCGCCGAGGAAGTCCATTTTGCAGAACCCAAGAGGGATTCGCAGCCTCGCGCAGAGGAGTCCCAGCTGCCGTTTGATTTCGGCGGCGGGGCGGACGAGTTCTCCGACATGGAGGAGGACGACGGCGAGCTTCCGTTTTGATAACCTCAATAAACAGATCAAGGAGGGTAGATCATGGATAATGAAGCTGTAAAGCAGCAGCAGAGACCCGAGCGCCCTGAGCGCCCCGAGCGTCCGGTGCGCGAAGTGCGCCGCCGCCGCAAGGTGTGCCAGTTCTGCGCCGATAAAGTGACCGAGATAGATTACAAGGACACGGCGAAGCTGCGCAAGTATATTTCCGACCGCAGCAAGATCCTGCCCCGCAGGATGACCGGCACCTGCGCGATGCATCAGCGTCAGTTGACCGAGGCGATCAAGCGCGCCCGTCACATCGCCCTGCTGCCGTATATATCGGACTAAAAACATAGAGAGCGCCCCTTTGGGGCGCTTTTTACTTAAGAAGGAGGAGCTTATGAAACCGGAGGAGCTGGCAAACGCATATCATGACAAGGGCTTCAACTGCGCGCAGAGCGTGCTGGCGGCATGCTGCGCGGGAAAGTGCATGGACGAGGGCACGGCGTATGCCGTCGCGTCCTGCTTCGGAGGCGGCATGCGCACCGGCGGCGTCTGCGGCGCAGTCACCGGCGCGCTGATGGCGATAGGCACGGCGCACCCGCTGGGCGCGGCGGATATCGCGGAAACGAGGCGCATCACCTCGGAAAAGGCGGTGGAGCTGCAGCGCAGGTTTGAGGAGGAGTTCGGCGCGCTGGACTGCCGCGACCTGCTGGCGGGAATAGAGCCGGGTGCGCCGCGCCCGTGTCCTCGCTTCATCGGGGCGGCGTGCCGCATGGCGCTGGAGCTGATGTAAGGGGGCGCGGCATGGACAGCAAGGATTATAGACGCTGGCGCTTTGTCTCTCGTGCCCTCTCGGTCGTCGGCGGGGTGGTGTTTTTGATAGGACTGTTCAGCGAGGGCAGCGCGTCCCGCACGGCTCTGTTTTGGGCGGGCGGCGCGGCGTTTTTTGTCGGGGTCGCCGTCGCCGTGATAATGCTGAAATGTCCGGTCTGCGGCGACAGACTTCCGGCGGCGTGGCTCAAGGAATGCCCGCATTGCGGCGCAGACCTGCGCGACATCTGACAAAGCGGGCGGAAAACATGGAATTCAATAAAAACAAGCGGGGAATTTTGCGCTTCTCCGCTTGTTTTTATCCGTAAAATTTGCTATTATTATTAAATGAGTGAATTTCAGCCCCGGGCGGGCTTTGAGGTGATACAGTGTTTCTAAAGCAGATAGAGGTGCAGGGCTTCAAGTCCTTTCCCGACAAGACCGTGCTGGATTTCGAGCGCGGCATAACGGCTATCGTCGGTCCCAACGGCTCCGGCAAGAGCAATATCGTGGACGCGATACGCTGGGTCATGGGCGAGCAGTCCACCAAGACGCTGCGCGGCGGCAAGATGGAGGACGTCATCTTCGGCGGCACCAGCAGGCGCAGCCCGCAGAGCTTCTGCGAGGTCAGCCTGATAATGGACAATTCGGACGGCAGGCTGGCGCTGGACTATGACGAGGTCAGCGTGACGCGGCGCTATTACCGCAGCGGCGAGAGCGAGTTTTATATCAACCGCCGTTCCGTGCGGCTGAAGGATATACACGAGCTGTTCATGGACACCGGACTGGGGCGCGACGGCTATTCGATAATCGGGCAGGGGCGCATCGACGAGATACTTTCGCAGAAGAGCACCGACCGCCGCGAGATATTCGAGGAGGCGTCCGGCATCACCAAGTTCCGCTACCGCAAGGAGGAGAGCGAGCGCAAGCTGGGCGCCTGCGAGGAAAATCTGGTGCGTATCCGCGACATCACGGGCGAGCTGGAAACGCAGGTGGAGCCGCTGCGCGAGCAGTCGGAGAAGGCAAAGAGCTTTCTCATCTACCGCGACGAGCTGCGCGTGCTGGAGGTCTCGGTCTGGCTCGATTCGCTGGACAAGCTGGGGGACAATCTGCACAAGGCGCGCACGGACTTTGCCAACGCAGAGCGTATGCTCGCCGCCGGCAAGGAGGAGGCGGAGCGGTTGCAGGAGCAGTCGGAGCGCATCACCGAGGAGCTGCATGCGCGGGATATCGAGAGCGAGCGCACGCGCGAGGAGCAGCGCGAGGCAGAGCAGCGGGAGAGCGAGCTGCGCGCGCAGATCGCGGTCAACGAGACGAATGTGCGCAATAATGAGGAAAATATTCGCGAGCGCACGCGGGAGCTGGCGGAGCAGAGCGGGCGCGAGGATACGCTGGAGAGCCAGCGTCAGGCGCGGCTGGAGCGCATCGCGGAGCTTGCCGCCGAGGAGGAAAAGCTGCGCGGCGAGATGGAAAAGCTGACGCAGGAGGCGGAAAGCTCGCAGCTTGCCGCCGAGGATATCGGGCGCCGCGTGGACGCGGCGACCGCCGCCGCCGAGCTGCATAAGCAGGCGCGGGCGGAGGAGAGCGCCAAAAAGAGCGCGCTGGAGAGCGCGCTGGAGGGGCTGGGCAGCCGCGAGGCGGGCATCGACGCTGAGCGCGCCGAGCTGGCGGCGAGGCTGGAGACGGAGCGCGGACGCGCCGCCGACATCCGCCGCCGCATAGAGGAAAACGAGGAGCTGAAAACAGGCGCGGAGAACATGCTTGCCGGCTTTGAACTGCGCGATAAGGTGCGCCGCGAGAAATATGAGTCGCTCACGGGCGAGCAGCAGAAGGCGCGCCGCACGCTGGACGCCTCTGCCGACAGGCTGGAGATGCTGCAGGCGATGGAGCGCGATTATGAGGGCTTTTCCGGCGCGGTGCGCCGCGTGATGAAGGGCGCGGAGCGCGGGGAGCTGCGCGGCGTGCACGGTCCGCTCAGCGCGCTGGTGCGGACGGACGACCGCTATTCCGTCGCCATTGAAATAGCTTTGGGCGCGGCGCTGCAAAATATAGTCACGGTTAACGAGCAGGACGCCAAGGCGGCGATAAACTACCTCAAGCGCAACGACTTCGGCAGGGCGACCTTTCTGTCGCTGACCGCCGTGCGCGGGCGCAGCAGACCCAAGGCGGACCCCTCGCGGGACGCGGGCTTCGTCGGCTGGGGCGACGAGCTGCTGGAGTGTGAGGAAAAATACCGCGGCATCGTCTCAAGCCAGCTCAGCGGCACGGCGGTGGCAGACAATATCGACAACGCCGTAGCGATGGCAAAGCGCCACGGCTATGCCTTTCGCATAGTGACGCTGGACGGTCAGCTTGTGAATACCTCCGGCGCGATGACGGGCGGCAGCCTCGGCAAAAACACCGGCATACTGTCCCGCGCCAATGAGATAGAACGGCTGAAAAAGAGCATCGCCGCGCTGAAAAGCGAGCTGGCGCAGCGCGAGGAGCGCCTGCGCGAGATGAAGCGCGAGCTGGACGGCGCGGAGTATGAGGCAAACGTCGCCCGCGACGAGCTGAGGCGGGCGCAGGACGGGCTGCTGGCGCTGGGAGCCGAGAGGCAGCAGCACGCGGCGCTGCTGGAGACGGTGATCGCCCGTGACGAGCAGCTTGAGCAGGAGCGCGCAGGTCTGCGCGAGCGCCGCGCCGCGCTGGACGCGGAGATAGCTGCCGTGAGCGAGAGGATACGCCGGGCAGAGGAGGACAGCGCGCGGCAGGAGCGTATGCTGGACGAGCTGGGCGCCGACCGACGCCGGCTGGAGAGCGCCTCCGGCGAGCTGGCGGGCAGGACAAACGCCATCGTGGCGCAGCTTGCCGCCATACGCGGCGAGAGCGAGACGAACCGCAGCGCGGCGGCGGAGCTGAGCGAGCTTATCGCGTCGATAGGCAGCGAGCGGCAGGATAAGGAGTCCGTGGTGGCGGCGATACGCGCCCGCAACGAGGAGCTGCGGGCGGAGATAGTCCGGCTGGAGGCACAGTGCCGCGAATGCGCGCAGGCGGCGGAGGAAAAGAGCCGCGCCGTGCGCGAACTGGCGGAAAAGAAGCTGGAGCTGGAGGGCGCGCGGGTAAAGTGCCAGCGCGATATCCAGAGCAAAAACAGCGAGCTTATCAATCTGGAGCGTGAGCGCGGCAGGCTGGAGAATAAAAAGACGCAGGCGGAGATGGAGGAGGACAACATCATCCAGCGCCTGTGGGACAGCTACGAGCTGACCCGCACTTCCGCCGAGGAGGTACGGACGGCGCTGGAGAGCGTGTCCAAGGCGCAGCGCCGCATCGGTGAGCTGAAAAGCTCGATCAAGAAGCTGGGCGACGTCAACGTGGGCGCGATAGAGGAATATGAAAAGGTGCGCGAGCGGTATGAGTTTTTAAGCTCGCAGCGCGACGATCTGGAAAAGGCGAAGGCGGATCTGCTGGAGGTCATTGCCGAGCTGACCCGCAACATGCGCACCATCTTCGGGGAGCAGTTCGCCCGCATAAACGAGGCGTTCCAGCAGACCTTTGTGGAGATATTCGGCGGCGGCAGGGCATATCTGCAGCTTGAGGACGAGCAGGATATCTTAAATTGCGGCATCGAGATAAAGGTGGAGCTGCCCGGCAAGAGCATGCGCGCCATCTCGCTGCTGTCCGGCGGTGAAAAGGCTTTTGTCGCCATCGCGCTGTATTTCGCCATCATCAAGGTGCGCCCCACGCCGTTCTGCATCATGGACGAGATAGAGGCAGCGCTGGACGATGTGAACATACTGCGCTTTGCCGAATACATGCGGACGCTGTGCGGCAGCACGCAGTTCATCGTGATAACCCATCGCCGCGGCACCATGGAGGGCGCGGATATACTCTACGGCGTGACCATGCAGGAGCAGGGCGTGACCAAGCTGCTGCGGCTCAACGTCGCGGAGGCGGAAAAGCAGCTCGGCGTCAAGCTGCGGTAAGCACGGCGGAACTGGCATGATAAGCAATGCCGCAGGGCGGCTGAATATACATAAGGAGTGAAAGTATGTCTTTTTTCGATAAAATAAAGAGCGGACTGAAGAAAACACGCGAGTCCGCGGCGGGCAACATCAACGCGGTGTTCGCCACCTTCCGCGGAGTGGACGAGGAGCTGCTGGAGGAGCTGGAGGACGCCATGGTCATGGCGGACATGGGCGCTTATCTGGCGTCCGACGTGACGGAGGAGCTGAGAAAGCAGTCCAAGCTGAGAAATCTCAAGACCCGCGAGGACGTTGTGGACTGCCTCTGCGAGATACTGGCGGAGAAAATGACGCCCAACCCCGGGCTGAAGCTGGAGACCAAGCCATCCGTCATACTGATGGTCGGCGTGAACGGCGTGGGCAAGACCACCACCATCGGCAAGCTGAGCGAAAAGCTGGCGGCGGAGGGCAAACGGGTGCTGCTGGCGGCGGGAGACACCTTCCGCGCGGCGGCGGCGGAGCAGCTGTCCATCTGGGCGCAGCGCACCGGCGCGGAGATCGTGAAGCACGTCGAGGGCGCAGACCCCTCGGCGGTCATCTTCGACGCAATCTCGGCGGCGAAGGCGCGCGGCACGGACGTGGTGATATGCGACACGGCGGGCAGGCTGCACAATAAGAACAATCTGATGAACGAGCTTTCCAAGATGCTGCGCGTCATCCAGCGCGAGCTGCCGGACGCCGATACGGAGGTGCTGCTGGTGCTGGACGCCACAACGGGGCAGAACGCAGTCAGTCAGGCGGACGGCTTCAACGGCGCGGCGCCGCTGACCGGCATCGTCATGACCAAGCTGGACGGCACGGCAAAGGGCGCCATCGCCATCAACGTGTCCTCGCGCCTCGGCGTGCCGATAAAGTACATCGGCGTGGGCGAAAAGGCGGACGACCTGCTGGAGTTTGACGCGGCGGAGTTCGTGCGGGCGTTTTTTGAATAAAGGAGGGGACAGGCATGGCAAGGAGCGATATGAGAAAGAACAACGAGCTGCGTCCCGTGAGGATAACGACGGATTTTATCAAATATCCGGAGGGCTCGGTGCTGATAGAGTGCGGAGGCACCAAGGTGATATGCAGCGCCACCGTGGAGGAAAACGTCCCGCCCTTCATGCGCGGGCAGGGGCGCGGCTGGGTCACGGCGGAATACAGCATGCTGCCCCGCGCCACGCAGACGCGCAACCAGGGCGACATCAGCAAGCTGAAGCTGAACGGGCGCAGCGCGGAGATACAGCGCCTGATCGGGCGCGCGCTGCGCTCCGTCACCGACCTTGACGGGCTGGGCGAGCGCAGCATCGTGGTGGACTGCGACGTGATACAGGCGGACGGCGGCACCCGCTGCGCCTCCATCACCGGCGGCTTCTGCGCGCTGGTGCTGGCGCTGGACAGACTGCGTTCGCAGGGCGCCTTTCCCACGCTGCCGCTGTATTCCTACGTGGCGGCAGTCAGCGTCGGCATCGTAAACGACCTGCCGCTGTGCGACCTCGATTACGGTGAGGACAGCTCCTGTCAGGTGGACTTCAACTTCGTCATGGACGACGAGGGCAGGATAATCGAGCTGCAGGGCACGGGCGAGGAGCGCCCGTTCTCCAAGCGCGAGCTGGACGAGATGTACGCCATGGCACAGGCGGGGATAATGAAGCTGATACGCTGCCAGCGCGAGGCGATAGGACATATTTTCGGGTGAGAGAATGAAAAAAATCATAATAGCAAGCAATAATGAGAAAAAGCTGTGCGAGCTGGAGGCGATACTCGGCTCCGCGGGCATGGAGCTGATAAATCTGGCGCAGGCGGGCATAAGCTCGCAGCCGGAGGAGACGGGCGCGACCTTTGAAGAAAACGCGCTGATAAAGGCTCGCGCCGCCTGCGCGGAGGGAGGTCTGCCGGCTGTGGCGGACGACTCCGGACTGGAGGTATATGCGCTGGACGGCGCGCCGGGCGTATATTCGGCGCGCTACGGCGGCGGCAGCGACAGCGACCGCGTCAGCCTGCTTTTGGAGAATATGCGCGGCGTGCCGGAGGACGAGCGCGGCGGGCGCTTTGTTTCCGTCATGGCGTGCGTGCTGCCGGATGGCACGGAGTTCTGCGTGCGCGGCGAGTGCGAGGGACGGATACTGGCGGAGCGCCGCGGCACGGGCGGCTTCGGTTATGACCCGGTGTTTTTCGTGGAGGAATACGGTCAGACCTTTGCCGAGATGCCGGCAGAGCTGAAAAACCGCATATCCCATCGCGCGCGCGCTATCGCGGCGCTGCATGAGGAAATGAAGAAACGGGGGATATTATAAATGCTTACAAGCAAGGAAAGAGCATATCTGCGCGGACTGGCAAACGGCACGGACACCATAGGGCAGATAGGCAAGGACGGCATCACGGAAAGCGTGATAGCGCAGGCGGGCGACGCGCTGCGCGCGCGGGAGCTGATAAAGCTGCGCGTGCTGGAGACGGCGATGCTGACCGCGCGCGAGGCGTGCGAGGTGATGTGCGAGGCGCTGGACGCGGAGCCGGTGCAGTGCATCGGCAGCCGCTTTGTCATCTACCGCCGCAACGCGGAAAAGCCGGTGATAGAGCTGCCGCGGGCGAAAAAATGAGGATAGCGATGTTCGGCGGGACCTTCAACCCGCCGCATATGGGGCATGTCTCGGCGGCACGCGCCTGCGTGCGAGAGCTTTCTCTGGACAGACTGATATTCATGCCCGCCTGTCTGCCGCCGCACAAGGCGCTGCCGGAGGAGACGGCGTCGCCGCAGCAGCGGCTGGAGATGACGCGCCTCGCCGCCGAGCAGGTGCCCGGCGCGGAGGTGAGCGATATCGAGGCGCGGCGCGGCGGGCGCAGCTATACTGTGGACACCATTGCGGAGCTGCGGCGGCTGTATCCGGAGGCGGAGCTGTGGCTCGTCGTCGGCACGGACATGCTGATGACGCTGGAGAACTGGCGCGAGAGCGAGAGGATAATGCAGCTCGCCTCCGTCGCGGCGGTCGCGCGGGAGCACGGCGAGCGCGAGCGCCTGCGGGAAAAGGCGGCGGAGCTTGCGGAAAGATACGGCGCGCGCGTGCGCGTGATAGAGGCGGAGGCGGTGCCCGTCAGCTCAACCATGCTGCGGCGCGGAGAGGGATGGGAGCTGCTGCCGGCGGACGTGGCGGAATATATCCGCGCGCAGGGGCTGTACCCGCCTTCGCTCGAATATCTGCGTGCGGAGGCACGGGCGGCGCTGAGCGAAAGCCGCCTGCGGCACACGCTCGGCTGCGAGAGCATGGCGGCGCGTCTGGCGCAGCTATACGGCGCGGACGAATACGCGGCGCGTGCCGCGGCGCTGCTGCATGATATAACAAAGGAAATTCCGCTTGATAAGCAGTTG
Source organism: Clostridia bacterium (assembly GCA_017453985.1). Lineage (GTDB taxonomy): Bacteria > Bacillota > Clostridia > Oscillospirales > Butyricicoccaceae > RGIG3726. Next base: position 20,000 of record JAFTDT010000035.1, on the reverse strand, counting down.
CAATTATGCGCGGAATGGGATATAATAACAGATTATAGCGAAGAAAACCTCCAGCTCGTGCATGCGGACACCGCGGCGGAGCTGGCGCGGCGCAGATACCGAATGAGCGGCGAGGTCGTGCGGGCGATAAAATATCACGCCACCGGCAGCGCGGAGATGACGCTGCTGGACAAGATAATCTACACGGCGGACAAATGCGAGGAGACGCGCGGGGAATATGCCGCGCCGGAACGGGAGCTGGCGCTGCGCGACCTTGACGCCGCGGCGATAATGTGCATGGAGCGCAGCGCGGAATATATCCGTTCGCGCGGCGGAGTCATTTACGGGCGCAGCGTGCAGGCGCTGGAAAATCTGAAAAAACGGAGAGAGAATATGGAAAATAAAGCATTCACACCGGAAGAGCTGCTGGAGCGCATCGTCAGGACGGCGGACACGAAGAAGGCAAACGATATCGTCGCCATGAAGGTGACGGAGCAGACTACGCTGGCGGATTATTTCGTCGTCATGACGGGCACCTCCAGCACGCATATCCGCTCGCTGAGCGAGGAGATAGAGAAAAAGCTGAAGGACGAGGGCGTCACGCCGCATCATACCGAGGGCGTGACCTCAAGCTGGATCCTGCTCGACTACACCACCGTGGTGGTGAACATCTTTCTGCAGGAGGCGCGCGAGCTGTACGCGCTGGAGCGCCTGTGGGGAGACGCGATGAACGTGGATATAGAAGAATATAAGATAAAGGATGAGGGAAAATGAGGCACGATTTTGCCGACATGGAGAAAAAATGGCAGCGGCGCTGGGAGGAGAGCGGAGTATTTCATGCCGAAAACGGCAGCGATAAGGAGAAGTTCTTCGCGCTTATCGAGTTCCCGTATCCCTCCGGCGCGGGACTGCATATCGGTCACCCGCGCCCGTACACGGCGCTGGATATCGTCGCGCGCAAGCGCCGCATGCAGGGCTATAACGTCCTGTTTCCGATAGGATGGGACGCATTCGGACTGCCGACGGAGAATTATGCGATCAAGAACAATATCCACCCGCGTGAGGTGACAAAGACCAACGTGGCGCGCTTTAAGGCGCAGCTTCAGGCGATAGGACTGTCCTTCGATTGGTCGCGCGAGGTCAACACCACCGACCCGGATTATTACAAGTGGACGCAGTGGATATTCCTCAAGATGTTCGAGCACGGGCTGGCGTACAAGTCCACCATGCCCGTCAACTGGTGCACCTCCTGCAAATGCGTGCTTGCCAACGAGGAGGTCGTCAACGGCGTGTGCGAGCGCTGCGGCAGCGAGGTCGTCCGCCGCGAAAAGAGCCAGTGGATGCTGAAGATAACCGCCTATGCCCAGCGGCTGATAGACGATTTGGACACGGTGGATTTTCTGCCGCGCATCAAGGCGCAGCAGCTCAACTGGATCGGGCGCAGCACCGGTGCGGAGGTGGATTTTGACACTACCGCCGGCGACAAGCTGAAGATATACACCACCCGCGTGGATACGCTGTTCGGCGCGACCTATATGGTCATTTCGCCGGAGCATCCCTATGTGGAAAAGTGGAAGGATCGGATAGAAAATTACGCCGAGGTGGCGGACTACCGCTATCAGTCCTCGAAAAAATCGGACTTCGAGCGCACGGAGCTGGCAAAGGACAAGACCGGCGTGCGCATCGCGGGCGTGAACGCGATAAACCCTGCCAACGGCGCGGAGATACCCGTCTTTGTTTCCGACTATGTATTGATGGGCTACGGAACCGGCGCGATAATGGCGGTGCCGGGACACGACGAGCGAGATTGGGAGTTCGCGCGCAAGTTCGGACTGCCGATCATAGAGGTCGTGGCAGGCGGCGACGTGACGCAGGCGGCGTTCACGGACTGCGAAACCGGCACTCTGGTCAACAGCGGCTTCCTTGACGGCATGAGCGTCGAGGAGGGCAAGGCGGCGATGATAGCCCGCCTCAAGGCGGAGGGCCAGGGTCACGAGAAGGTGAATTACAAGCTGCGCGACTGGGTGTTCTCACGCCAGCGTTACTGGGGCGAGCCGATACCGCTCGTGTACTGTGAAAAGTGCGGCTGGGTCCCCGTGCCGGAGAACGAGCTGCCGCTGAGGCTGCCGGAGGTGGAGAAATACGAGGTCACAGACAACGGCGAGTCTCCGCTGGCGAACTGCACGGACTGGGTGAACACGACCTGTCCGCGCTGCGGAGCCGCGGCAAAGCGCGAGACAGACACCATGCCGCAGTGGGCAGGCTCAAGCTGGTATTTCCTGCGCTATACCGACCCGCACAACGATAAGGCGCTGGCGTCGCCGGAGGCGCTCCGCTACTGGACGCCGGTGGATTGGTACAACGGCGGCATGGAGCATACCACGCTGCATCTGCTGTACAGCCGTTTCTGGCATAAGTTCCTTTACGATATCGGCGTCGCGCCGACGAGCGAGCCGTATATGAAGCGCACCAGCCACGGCATGATATTGGGCGAAAACGGCGAGAAGATGAGCAAGAGCCGCGGCAACGTGATAAATCCCGACGATATCATCGCCCGCTACGGCGCGGATACCATGCGCCTCTATGAGATGTTCATCGGCGATTTTGAAAAGGCGGCGCCGTGGTCGGACAGCGGCATCAGAGGCTGCCGCCGCTTCCTCGACCGCATCATCGCGCTCGCGGAGCGCGTGCAGGAGGGCAAGGAGTATTCCGCCGCCAATGAAAAGGCGATGCACAAGACGATCAAAAAGGTCGGTGAGGACATAGAAAACCTCAAGTTCAACACCGCCATCGCAGCGATGATGTCGCTGCTCAATCAGCTTGACGAGCAGGGCGTGAACCGCGCTGAGTTTACGGACTTCATCACCATTCTCAATCCCTTTGCGCCCCACCTGACGGAGGAGCTGAACGAGCGCTTCGGCGGGGAGAGGATGCTGGCGGCGACGGCGTGGCCTGCGTATGACGAGAGCAAGACCGTGGACGATGTGGTAGAGCTGGCGGTGCAGGTAAACGGCAAGCTCAAGGGCGTCATCACCGCGGCGAAGGACGAGGAGGACGAGCGCGTGCTGGAGATTGCCCGCGCGGACGAGAAGGTCAGCGCGGCGCTGGCGGGCATGCAGGTCGTGAAATCCATCGTAATTAAAAATAAAATCGTTAATTTTGTAGTTAAACCGATGTAATCATATTGACAAGACGCGCCGAAAAAGATATAATAATTGAGCAGCGCTTATAAGCGTTACTTGGTCTTATATGTGGAGGGAGGGAAGAAAAAATGGCAGAGATCCGTGTTAAGCCGGATGAATCGTTGGACAATGCGCTCAGGCGTTTCAAGCGTTCCTGTGCGAAGTCCGGTGTACTTTCTGAGCTCCGTAAGCGTGAACACTATGAAAGCCCCAGTGTAAAGCGCCGCAAGAAGAGCGAGGCGGCAAGGGCGAAGAAAAAAATGTACAGATAAGTGCAGGCAATGCCGCGCCTTTGGCGCGGCATTTTTGCGCAGGGAGGAAAATATATGAAAAAAATATTTGCAGTAATGCTTGCGCTGCTGCTGGCGGTTTCCGTCTCGGCGTGCAGCAAGGAGGAGCCGCAGACACCGCCGGAGCCGCAGACGCAGCAGGGCGGCGATCCGCAGCCGCAGTCCGATCCGCAGCCGGAACCCGAACCGGAGCCGGAGCCTGAGCCGGAACCCGATCCGGCGCCCGCGCCGGAGGTGCATGATTTCGGCGAGACGGTCATGACCGATATGGACGGCGACGGCACGGAGGAGGAGATCACCGCCGAGGCGGACGGCGAAGGCTATGTGCTGCGCATCGGCGGCAAGGAGATAAGGAAGGAATACAGCGTGATGCTTATTCCCCGCTTTGCGCTGGTGGACATAGACGCTTCCGACGGCTGCCGGGAGATAATCATCAGCGAGGAGGGACCGAGCGACGACCACGCCTCGGACTTCTATGCCTACATAAACGGCGAGATAATCTTCATGAACGAGGGCGCAAACCGCACCAAGCCCGTGCCTGCCGACTGGGAATGGGAGGACGACACGATAGAGAGCCTGTACGACGGAATGACGATACGGGGCAACGGCGTGGTGGAGAACACGACCCGCGCCGCCATTCTCCAGACGTGGTTTTTCCGCTCGCGCTATGCGCTGATGCCGGATCACAGGCTGATATTCGCGCCGGAGCTGTTCGAGACGTCTCATCGGGTGGAGCTGAAGCGGAGTCTGACCGCGTATGCGGAGAACTTCACCGACGCCGCGACGCTGGAGCTGCCCGCCGGCAGCGGGACGCTTGTGGGGACGGACAATATCCAGTGGGTCGAGCTGAAGATGGACAGCGGCGAGCGCGGCTGGCTGCTGATAGAGGATTATAACAACATCGTTTCCGGCGGCGAGGTGCTGAGCGCGCCGGACGTGATGGACGGGCTCAGCTACGCAGACTGACATGACAAAAAAGAACCGTTTGCACTCCGTGCGGCGGTTCTTTTTTTCTTGTACTGAACGCGGATATGTGATAATATATATCATAGAGGAAGTCTGTACGCATTTAATGGAGGCACATGAACAACAAGACCATTCTGAGAGAAAAGCTGAGAGAGTCCGTTTTGTCCGTACTGCCGATAGCCGTTATCATCATGGCTCTGTGCTTCACCGTGGCGCCCGTGTCCACGGATCTTATGCTGTCCTTTTTTATCGGCACGGCGCTGCTGATAGTCGGCATGGCGCTGTTTTCTCTCGGCGCGGAGACCTCGATGACGCCGATCGGCAACCGCGTCGGCGCCGCGATGACCAAGTCGAGGAGTCTCATGCTGATCGTGCTGATAAGCTTTGCCATGGGCTTTGCTGTCACCGTGGCGGAGCCGGACCTGCAGGTGCTGGCGAACAACGTGCCGCATATCCACAACCTCGTGCTGATACTCACCGTGAGCATCGGCGTGGGGCTGTTTTTGGTGGTCAGCATGCTGAGGATAGTGTTCGGCGTCAGTCTGCGCTGGCTGCTGCTGATATTTTACGCAGGCATGTTTGCGCTGGCGTTTTTCTCCGAGCGGGATTTCATCGCCGTCGCCTTTGACTCCGGCGGCGTCACCACGGGACCGATGACGGTGCCCTTCATCATGGCGCTGGGCGTCGGCGTCGCCCGCATAAGGAGCGACAGCAACGCGGAGACGGACAGCTTTGGTCTGGTGGCGCTCTGCTCGATAGGACCGGTGCTGGCGGTGCTGCTGCTGGGCTTTATCTATAAGGGAGACAGCTCCGCCGCGCAGACGGTGACGGCGGCGTACCGCGATACGGTAGAGCTGGGGCATTCTTACCTCGCCGCGCTGCCCGCCTATCTGCGGGAGATGGGCGTCGCCCTCGCGCCGATAATCGCCATACTGGCGATGTTTCAGATGCTCGTTTTCAAGATGTCGCGTCACTCGTTTTTCAGAATGTGCGTGGGCGTGCTGTATACATATATCGGGCTGGTGCTGTTTCTCACCGGCGTCAACGTGGGCTTTTCGCCGCTGGGCGGCGTGCTGGGCGGCGAGCTGGCGACCGGCGGGACAAAATATGTGCTGGTGCCGCTGTCGATGCTGATGGGATGGTTTATCATCTCGGCGGAGCCGGCGGTGATAGTGCTGGAAAAGCAGGTGGAGGAAATAACCTCCGGCGCCATCGCCGGACGGACGATAAAGCGCAGCCTGTCCGTGGCGATCGCCGCGGCGATGGGGCTGGCGATGCTGCGGGTGATAACCGGGCTGTCCATCATGTGGGTGCTCGTGCCGGGCTATGCGCTGGCGCTGGCGCTGGCGTTCCTCGTCCCGCCGATATTCACCTCCATCGCCTTTGACTCCGGCGGCGTCGCATCCGGTCCCATGACGGCGACCTTCATGCTGCCCTTTGCCGTCGGCGCGAGCGCCGCGCTGGGCGGGAACGTGCTGACGGACGCCTTCGGACTGGTGTCGGTCGTGGCGATGATGCCGCTTGTCACCATACAGATAACGGGGCTGATATATCAGTTCAAGGTCAGCCGTATGGAGCGCGAGGCGGTGCTGCACGGCGACATGGATATCATAGAGCTGTGGGGGGAGAGCGCATGAACTTTGTTTTGCTGATAACCAATCGCAGTATGGAGCGCACCGCCGCCGCGGTGTACAGGCATCTGGAGGCGCCCATGGTGCTGACGATGCTCGGCAGAGGCACGGCGACGCGCGAGATGCTGGATCTGTGGGGGCTGGAGGCGCAGGAAAAGGCGGTGATGGCGTCCGTGGCGTCGGACGAGCGGACGCGGGAGCTGATGCAGCAGCTCCGCAAAAAGCTGTATCTGGACATACCCGGCAACGGGATAATCATAGCAATACCGATAAAGAGCGTGGGAGGTGCGCGGACATTGGCATATCTGGCAAACGGCAGCGAGGAGGAGCGCAAGCCCCCTCAGATGGATTTTAAATACGAGCTTATCACCGCGGTGGCAAACGAGGGTTGCTCGGACATGGTGATGGAGGTCGCGCGCAAAGCCGGCGCGACCGGCGGCACCGTCATACACGCCAAGGGCGGCGGCAGCCGCGGCTCGGAGAAGTTTTTCAAGCTCAGCATCGCCAACGAGAAGGATATGATATTGATAGTCGCCCAGACGGAGAAAAAGGGAGACATCATGCGCAGCATAATCCGCGAGGCGGGTCCCAAGACGCGCGCGGACTGCATGGTGTTTTCGCAGCCGGTGTCGGCGATGCTCGGCATAGGAAATACCGAAGATGAAGAAGAATGAGGGCGTCGAGCTGGGGGTGCGAACGCGCGAGAGCGTTGCGGAGTATTTTGCCAAGGCGCAGTCGCCGGAGATAAAAAAATACCTGCCGCAGCGGGCTGAAACGCTGGCGGAGGCACTGGAGGATTACGAAAAAACGCTGCTGCCGGATGCGGACAGCTATGGCAGGACGGTTTGGACAGGCGGACGCTATGTCGGGGACGTGTGGTGCTACTGCATGGATGCGGGCGGCGAGCCGCAGGCGATGGTCAGCTATTGCATTCTGGACGCCGCCGACCGCGGCAGGGGATACGCCGCGGAGGCGCTGCGCCTCTTTATCCGCGAGCTGGCGGATAAGTTTGGAATAAGCGTGCTGGGAGCCTTTACCTATGCGGAAAATCTGCCCTCGCGGGCGGTGCTGGAGAAATGCGGATTTAAGGAGGAAGAACGCTTTACCGAGGACGGCAGAGAGTCCTGCTATTACCGCCGCGAGGAGTGAAAAGCATATTTATATTAAAAAACCGGCGTGACGGCAATGAAGTGAACCCCAAAAGTTAGACAAAATAAATAATTAAGCGACCCGCAGGGTCTGGTATCTGTGTTGAGCAGGTGTCAGACCCTTTAGTTTTAGCTTGATCCGACGGTTGTTGTAGTAATCGAGGTAGTCAACAAGCTCTGTTTTGAAGTGCTCCATTGAGTCAAAATCTTGCAGGTAAAGCAGCTCTGTTTTGAGCAGACCAAAGAAGTTCTCCATGACAGCGTTGTCCAGGCAGTTGCCTTTCCTGCTCATGCTCTGGCGTATACCTTTTGCTTCCAGCATTCTTTGGTATTGCTTGTGCTGGTATTGCCAGCCCTGATCGGAATGGAGGATCAGCTTTGTTCCGTCAGGAATCGTCTCAAAGGCTTTCTCCAGCATTGTAGTGACCATGCCAAGCACAGGTCGCTCAGAGATCGTATAGCTGACCAAGTCATCACTGCACAGATCAAGGATCGGAGACAGATACAGCTTCTCTCCGAACAAAGAGAATTCCGTTACATCGGTAACCCACTTCTGGTTTGGTTTCTCGGCTCGGAAGTCTCTTTTCAGAAGATTTGGAGCGATCTTCCCAGCTTCACCCTTGTAAGAACGGTACTTCTTCATACGTACCTTACTGCTTAGACCCATCTGCTTCATCAGCTTCATTACCAGCTTGTGGTTGTAATGAAAGCCACGGTTTCGAAGCTCCTGTGTTACCCTGCGGTAGCCATATCTGCTCTTATTTTCGACCACAATAGCGCAGATTTCTTCTCTTAGTTCCGCGTATTTGTCTGGCTCTTTCTGCTTCTTGGTGTAGTAATAGTATGTGCTGCGAGGGAGTCCGGCAATATCCAGCAACAGCGACAATTTGTGTTCATGCCTCAGTTCCCATATTACTTTTGCTTTCTCTCTTGCCGTACCCTCTCGGCAACCAAGGCGTTCAATTTTTTTAGGTATGCGTTCTCGGCTCTCAGCCGCTGCACTTCTGCCAGCAGATCTTCTTCGACCTCTGGCTTTAGCTTCTTTGCTGGACGTCCTTTACTGCCTCGCCCTCGACCCTCTATGTACAGCCCTTCCGGACCTTCTTCAAGATAAATCCGCTCCCATGACGCTACGCGGTCATGCGCTGTTATACCATACAACCGCGCAGCTTCCTTATAGCTCAGTTTTTCACGATGCATTGTCTCTACGACTTCTTGCTTGAATTCGCCCGTGTATCTCTTGTTTGCTATTCCCTTTGGCATAAACAACACCCCTCTTGTTAGTAGTATACCATACTGTCTAACTTTTGGGGTGCTGTTCACTATCGTCACGCCGGTTGCATATGCTTATTTCCGTCGCAGCAGCCAGAAATGATTTTGTCCGTCGTCGGAGCGAATCACATGGCAGCCCAGCTTCCTCTTTTGCTTCTTCGGGTTGGCGAGCAGCAGCGCGCCGAGCGCGGTGGTGGCAAAGGCAGTGTTTTCGGTCTTTTCCGGTACGATGTGGAAAAGCAGGACGTATTCTCTGCCGTCCTCCAGCGGGGAAAGCTCTGCGAAGAAATCCTTGACAAAGCGCCAGCCGTGCTTTTCATAGGCGATTTCGTGCTGCGGGTCGTGCAGCAGACGCAGGGCGTCCGTGTCCTCCTCATCGTCGTCCAAATACTCAAAATCGCTGTCGTCGCCGCGGCTCAACATGTCCTCAAAAAAGCCGCTTACATTGCCGACAAGCTTGGCATAGTCGCCTTTGTCCATGCCGAACTCCTCGCTCGGATCGTAACTCTCCATGGCGCCCTGAATTACGCGGCGCATGGTCTCAAGTTTCTGCTTCATGTCCGTCATTTCGGTCTGATATGACCTTTGGATGCTTTTGATTTCCTGCAGTCTCCGCTCCGCCTCGGTGATTTTAGCCTCAAAGGCGCGGAAGATCGCAAGGTCATCGCGCTCAAGCAGCTCCTTTATTTCCTCGATGGTAAAGCCCGCCTTTTGCAGATTTTTAATTCTGACAAAGGTTATCGCCTGTTCCTCGTCGTAAAACCGATATCCCGACCACGCATCCACCTTTGCCGGCTTCAGCAGGTCTACGCGGTCGTAATAACGAAGCGTCTGAGGGTTGCAGCTGCAGAGGCGGGAGAACTCCTTGATGGTCATATCGCAAGCCTCCTTTCCGAGACAGTTATATCATTACAGCGCACTGCAAGGTCAATACCTTTTTTTGAAAAAATTGCGGCGCTCACTCCGCCCAGTCCGGCAGGGCTTCAAACTCCGCCGTTTTGCCGCCATGGGGAAAGGCGAGGAGGCAGGAGAACAGCCGCGGCGACTCCGCTTCGGCGCGGGAGCCGTATTTGCGGTCGCCCACGATGGGGAAGCCGCGGCTTGAAAACTGCACGCGGATCTGGTGGCTGCGTCCGGTGTGCAGCCGCACCCGCACAAGCGAGGTCGCGCCGTATGCGCGCAGTCTGCGGAACTCCAGCCGCGCACGCTTGACGCCGCCGCGCATGCGCTTGACCGCAAAGACCTTGTTTTTGCGCGCGTCCTTCCACAAAAGGTCTTCCCAGTCGCCGCTTTCCGGCGGCGTGCCATGCACCTCAGCGACATATTCCTTCACCATCTCGCCCTCGCGCACGGCGCGGGACAGCTCGGCGGCGGCACGGGCGCTGCGGGCATAGACCATCACGCCGCCCACGTTAAGGTCGAGGCGGTGGACGGTGTATATTTCCCCGCCCAGCGCCTCCTTCAGCGCCGCGGGCAGCGCGTGCTCGGAATCCAGTCCAACGGGCTTGACGCAGACGGCGATATCGCCGTCGGAGTACAGCAGCCTCATACCGCGCCTCCGCCCGTCAGCCGCCGCAGCCGCTCAAAAGCGGCGAGCAGATAGCGGCGCGGGCAGCCGATGACTATGCGGGTGAATTGCTCGCAGCCCTCGCCGTAGTATTCGCCGGCGTCGGCGTACAGTTCCGCCCGCTCCAGCAGCCCGCGCAGCTCCGCTGTCTCCAGCCCCAGCCCGCTCCAGTCCGCCCACAGCAGATAGCCGCCGTGACTCTCGCAGACGCGCACCTGTGGCAGAGCGGCGGCAAGCAGCTCGCGCACGGCGCGGGCGTTTTCCGCCGTGTAGTCACGCATGGCGGCTATCCATTCCAGATTTTGCGGCGTGTAAGCCGCCAGCACCGCCGAATACATGAAGGGGTCCATGCCGTCGTAGTGCGCCAGGTCGCGCTGCTCGGCAAAACGGCGGCGCAGCTCGCCGTCCGGCACGATGATATTGGCATGCCTCGCGCTGCCAAAGCTGAACGTCTTGCCCAGCGAGGTGGCGACCAGCCCCACGCGCTCGCCGCCGCGCACGGCGCAGAAGGGCGCGGCGGGGTGCAGGGCGTCGGCAAGCTCTCCGAACACCTCATCGGAAAACACCGTCACGCCGTATTTTTCCGCCAGCTCCGCTATCCGCTCCATCTCGGCGCGTCCCCAGACGCAGCACTGCGGGTTCTGCGGGTTGCAGAGCAGCATCAGCCGCGCGTCCGGGCGGCGCATCAGCGCCTCCAGCCCGTCAAGGTCCATGCGGTACGCGCCGCGTTTGCGCTCGTATATCAGCCGGTTTTCCAGCGGCACGCGCCCGTCGCGCAATATCAGCTTGCGATAGGCGCCGAAGACGGGCGGCTGAATTATGACGCCTTCGCCGGGGGCGGAGAAGGCGAGAATGGCGAGATGCACGGAGCTGAGCACGCCGTTGGTCGGCACAAGCCATTCGGGGGAGATGTCCCAGCCGCGCGCCGCGCGCAGCCAATAGCGTACCGCGGCGACATATTCCGGCGTGCAGTTCAGCGCATAGCCGTAAGAGCCGCCGGCGGCGCGGCGCGTCAAACCCTCGCTCAGATACGGCGAGGTGGGAAAATCCAGCTCCGCGCCGAAATGCGGCAGCACGAGCCGCGAGAGCTTCTCCGGAGTGCAGTAAGGCTCCTTGGGACTGCCGGAATGCTCGCGGCTTACCAGCGTTTCAAAATCAAACTTCATCTCCGCGCCTCCTTTTTTATTCAATGCTACCACAGGGGAATTTAAAAGTCAATTTTCCGCATTTGCGCTTTTAAAGCGCGGCGAGATATGGTAAAATAACGTCAAAGGGAGTGAAGCAAATGAGGATAGCCGTGGTGACCGGCGCGTCGTCCGGTATGGGGCGCGATTTTGTCAGACAGATATCGGAGGGCTTTGAGCTGGAGGAGATATGGGCGGTCGCCCGGCGGGAGGAGCTGCTGCGGCAGCTTGCGCAGGAGGTGCGCACGCCGCTGCGCGTGATCGCCGCCGACCTGACCGAGCCGGAGAGCTTTGAACGCTATGCCGCGCTGCTGCGCGAGCATGAGCCGGATATAAGGATCTTGGTGAATGGCAGCGGCTTTGGCAAGTTCGGACACTGCGAGCGGATAGACCCGGACGCCGAGTTGAACATGATCGACCTCAACTGCAAGGCGCTGGTGCGGATGACGCGGCTCAGCCTGCCGTATATGCACAGCGGCGGGCATATCATACAGCTCGATTCCATGTCGGCGTTCCAGCCCACGCCGTATATGAATGTATACGCCTCGTCCAAGGCTTTTGTATACAGCTATGCGCTGGGCATGGGAGAGGAACTGCGCCGACGCGGCATACACGTCATGGCGATGTGCCCGGGCTGGATACGCACGGACTTTTTCGGTCGCGCGGTGGACGAGGAGGACAAGGCGATAAGCTATTACAACCGTCTCTACGAGTCCGAGGACGTGGTGCGGACGGCGCTGCGCGATATGCGGCGAGGCCGCCGCGTCTCGCTGCACGGCGCAGGGACAAAGCTGCAGCGGCTGGGCGTCAAGCTGCTGCCAGCATCGTGGGTGATGAATATCTGGATGCGGCAGCAGCGCGGGAAATAAAACCGTGTCCGCGCGCTCATAATAAAGTAAGCGCTGAACAAATGCCGCTTCGTTGTCTTGCGGCATTTTCCCGCCGCAGCATCGCCGCAAAATCTTGAAATACACGCAGTATTTCATTGGCTTTTGTCCTCGCTGCGACGATAAAAACCTCGCAATCCATTCTGGCGGATTTATTCAGCGCTTACTAAAGAGGAACCTGCCTTTTGAGAGGAGCGCGCATTATGATAGAGCTGGAGCGGGTCAGCAGAGTATATGTAAAAAACGGAGAGCGCATCTGCGCGCTGCGCGAGGTGTCGCTGACCGTGGCGGCAGGGGAATATCTTTCGGTGATCGGTCCATCCGGCAGCGGCAAGACCACGCTGATGAACATTCTCGGCTGCCTCGACCGCCCGACCTCCGGTACTTACCGCCTGCTGCGGCGGGATATGGGCAGGCTGCGTCCGCAGGAAGCGGCGGCGGTGCGCGGCAGGCATATCGGCTTTGTTTTCCAGAGCTTCAATCTCATTCCGCACATGACGGCATGCGAGAACGTGGAGCTGCCGCTGGTGCTGCGGGGAGAAGCCGCACGCAGCCGCAGGGAGCGGGCGCTCGCCGCGCTGGAGCGCGTGGGTTTGGCGGAGCGCAGCAGCCACCGCCCGGCGGAGCTGTCCGGCGGACAGCAGCAGCGGGTGGCGATAGCGCGGGTGCTGGCTGCCGATCCGGAGCTGATACTGGCGGACGAGCCAACAGGAAACTTGGACGGCGTATCCGTGCGGGAGATCATGGAGGTGCTGCGCGAGCTGAACCGCGAGGGGCGCACGCTGGTGATGATCACGCACGATATGGAGCTGGCAAAGCGCGCAGACCGGACTCTGCGCATGGCAAACGGAGAAATAATATAACGGGGAGCGAGATAAATATGGTAAGACGTGACAAGAAAAATTATTATCTGGATATCGCGGAGACGGTGCTGGAGCGCGGGACCTGCCTGCGGCGCAACTTCGGCGCCATCATCGTGAAGAACGACGTGGTAATCTCCACCGGCTATGTCGGCGCGCCGCGAGGACGGGCAAACTGCTCCGATCTCGGCGCCTGCCGCCGCGAGCAGCTCAAGGTGCCGCGCGGGCAGCGATATGAGATGTGCCGCAGCGTACACGCAGAGGCAAACGCCATCATCGCCGCCCCGCGCGAGGAAATGCTGGGGGCGGCGCTGTATCTGGTGGGGCGCGACGCGGTCACGGGCGAGCTGGTGCCGAACGCCAGCCCCTGCAACATGTGCCGCCGCTTGATAATCAACGCGGGCATAGCGAGCGTCATTGTCCGCAATACGCATGACGAATATACCGAATACGATGTGCAGAGCTGGGTCGAGGAGGACGACGTTCTGCCGGACGAGCTGCTGAATACATATTGAGCTGCGCGCGGGTAAGCGCAGACGGGAAATAGGTCTGAACGCAAAACGGGCGTTCGGGCTTATTTTTTGTTGAAAAAAGGCGGGTGCGGCTGTTGATTTTCTTGGCATTTTGTGTTATATTTGATTTATTAGGGGAGGTTTTGGCGCAAGCAAAATACGGGCATGAAGGCAAAGGAATATTTTTTTGGCTGTATCTGTATATTTTATATTCACATAACGGAGGGGTCTTTTCATGAAAAGGGTGGTTGACAGAAAACACGGGCTATTGGCGGCGGCTTTGGCGCTGATGCTGGCGGTGCTGCTCGTCCCGGCGGACGGGCTGATCCCCGCCGCATACGCGGAGGAGCCGGACGAGTTTGTATTTGTCCCCGGAATAATACCGGAGGAATACGAGCTTGAGTATCCGGAGCCTTTCAGCGGCGACGGACTGCAAAATACAGGCGAGCTGCCCGCAAGCTACGGCTTTGACACCGAGGGCGGGACGCTGCGCGTGCTGGGGCAGTCCGCGGTGAAAAATCAGGGCAATAACGGTACGTGCTGGGCGTTCGGCACCGTGGGCGCGCTGGAAGCTAACCTTATCAAGAACGGCTACGGCGAGCAGGATATTTCGGAAATGCATATCGTATATGCTGCCAGCAGATACGGCTCTTACGAGGAAGGCATCGTAAACGAGCAGCAGGGTTTTAACCGCACGCCGGACGGCGGCGGCAACCGCTACTATTTTGCCGACTATATGATGCGCGGCGGCGCGCTGGGTGGCGCGATAGACGAGGCGACAGACCCGTACAGCACTTCCGCGCTGCCTCTGCGGTCACTGGATATAACCAAAGCTCGCGGCGCGGAGGAAAACAAGACCTATACCGCGCGGGATTATCTTTTCCTGACCGGAGGTAAGACCGACACATATCCTGACGCGCAGTCGCTTTCCGATATGGCTGTGATAAAGGAAGCGATCATGACCTACGGCTCGGTATCGGCGACTATGTATTATACCGGCGATGCCGTTGGCGGCATATTGGATGAAGAATATTACAATTATCCCAACAGCGCCTATTATCTTAACGTCGTAGAATATGACGAAAATGGAGACAGAGACACCAATCATCTTGTTATGATTGTCGGCTGGGACGACGATTATCCCGTTGCCAATTTTAACGAGAACCATCGCCCGCCGGCAAACGGCGCATGGCTGGTCAAAAACAGTTGGGGTACGGAGTGGGGAAGCAAGGGCGGATATCTGTGGATATCCTATTACGATACCAATTTCCCGCAAAAAACCATGGCTGTCAACGCTGCGCAGGAGTATGACCGCGAGCAGAAGGTATATGAGTACGATTACCGCATGAACGGCTCCTACGGGAGGAGATATTCGGTTGCCCGCGTCTATACGGTGGAGAGCGGCGCGGAAGCGCTGAAATCGGTGCGCGTATTTTTCGCAACTTCCGATGCGGAGATCAGTATAGACGTCATCACCGATTTTACCGATTTTAACGGCTATACCTTCCCGACGGCGGCAAGTGAGATAGAGGGCATTGGCAGCGCGGTATATCCGGGCTGGTATACCTTTGACCTCAAGGAGCCGGTGCCGCTAGGCGCGGTGGGCAGCAAATTTGCTGTGGTCATTCATTCGGAAAACTTATTCGGCATCGGATTTGATACAAAGAATACCGCTCCCGCCGGGACCTCATATCACAGGTGGTCAGCATATACAGCTTTGCTGAGCGAATACGACACCCAAAACTTCTGCATCAAAGCCATAACCGTGCCGCAGGTGGTGGAGTCCGTGACGGTTTCCCCCGCCTCCGCAACGGTCGAAAACGGCGCGCAAAAGCAGTTCACGGCGACGGTGCAGGGCAGGAACAATCCCTCCAGCGAGGTGATATGGAGCGTGTCGGGCAATCAGAGCGCCGATACCACGATAGAAAACGGGCTTTTGACCGTGGCGGCGGACGAGCCGCGCGGCACGCTGACCGTCACCGCCACCTCTGTGGCAGACGGCACAAAATACGGCTCTGCGACGGTGACTGTCGAGGCATATTGGCAGGTCAGCTTTATGTCCAACAACGGTGTTGGTGAAATGCCGGCGAAGAGAGTGCGTCAGGGCGAGAGTTTCTTAATACCCGACTGCAGCTTTGTGCATCCGAATGGAGCGCGCTTCCTCGGCTGGAGCGACGATCCCGCCGCCGAAACAGGCGAGGCTGAGTTCGCCCCCAGACAGAGCTATACCCCGACGGCAAATATCACGCTCTATGCCATCTGGGAAAAGCTGTATACACTGAGCTATGACGCCAACGGCGGACTCGGCGCGCCCGACGCGCAGCCGAACATCCCCGGCGGGGCAGCCGTCACGCTCAGCGCCGCCGTCCCCACCCACGCGGACGTGAACGGCAAAGCCGTGGTATTCCTCGACTGGACGGAGAGTCAAAAAAATATCCTCGGCAGAGATGACCCTGCGGGAACGTATTATAGAGCCAATGCGGCGTATACGATGCCCGCGCATGACGTTAAGCTCTACGCACTCTGGGGGATAGACGAAAACCGCAATGGAGAAGCCGACGCGCTGGAGAGAAAGTATTCGCTGATCTATAGCTTGAATGGAGGCTATGGAAAGGGTTATATTAGGGATAATCTGCTGTGCGGAGAGTCGGTAAGCGTGATAGATATGATACCGCTTCACGAGGACGAAGGAAATACTCCGGTGGTGTTCATCGGCTGGGCTGATTACGCGCGAGTCACACTTGATCGGCATAGTGATGCGAGACCGTATTACAGCGCCGGAGATACATATATAATGCCGGATTATAACGTGGAGCTCTACGCCCTTTGGGGCTATGATGAAAACGCAAACGGCACAGCCGATACGCTGGAGGAAAAATACACCGTGCGCTATACTGACGGCATAGACGGCGCAGCGTTTTCCGACGAGGTATATGAAAACCTGCTTGCGGGCGAGGATACGCCTGCTTTCGGCGGCAGCACCGTGCGCGAATACTATACTTTCATCGGCTGGGAGCCTGAGCTTGAGGTGAAGGTGAGCGGGAACGCCGTCTACACTGCGAAGTGGCGGCTCAAGAGCCATACGGTCAGCTTTGACGCGGGCGAGGGCACGGGCAGTATGCCGGAGCAGACCGGAGATCACGGCAGCGAGATCGAGGCGCCGGAGTGCAGCTTTACGCCGCCTGACGGCAAGGTGTTTGACTATTGGAGCACGCAGCCGGACGGCAGCGGCAATTCCTATCAGCCGGGCGACAGCTTTACTCTCGTCGAGGACATTACGCTGTATGCCGTCTGGAAGGATGAGGCGATAAGCAAGGTGACTGTTTTCGGCGGCAGCGAGGAGGAGACGCCGAATGTCGTCAAGCTCCTGCGATGGGACGGCATGGACGCCAAAAATACCGGCGAGCCGACGAATTACGGCTATGATCCGAGCATGATCAGCCTGACGGTGGGCGTCAAGGTGAACGACAGGCTGCTGCCCGTATCGGCAGGAAATATCGGGCTTTTGCGCCGAGCACTGGCTTCTGCGGTTTGTGAGAGCTATACGCGCCGGAGCGGCTTTGCGGCGCTCGAGCAGGCGGAAGGCGAAGGCGGGGCGATCGTCCTGCGGAACGCCAAGAGGGACCTGCTGGAGATCAGGATCGATCAAAGCGGCGAATATCTCCGTCTCAGCATCACGTCAAAATACAGCGCGGCGGTGAGGATATGCTTTGGCGGCGGCAGAGAGCTGCTGGTGGTCACGCCGGGCGACTGCGACTTCAACGGAGTGGTGGACGCCAACGACTGGGGGCTGACCCTGCGTTATGTGCTGGAGGCGCCAAAGCATTTCGACAGAATAAACGACGAGACTGTCACCGTCAACGTCAACGGTGCAGCGTACAACCTGTATGCGCTCATGGCGGATATGACGGGACTGGAGACAGAGAGCGCCCTTTCGGATATGGTAAGCAGCATCGACTGGAGTACGCTGATGTATCTGACGCTGGAGGGCTGGAAAAAGTAAATTGAGCGCCGCGGCAAAGCTTTTTGACGCGCCGGCTGCCCTGCGGAAATGCTCCGCAGGGCAGTTTTGCGTCTGCGCGCCGAAAACAGTTGACCTGTACATTGTGTAGAGGTTTATAATTTTATACAATATAAATTACAAGGAGGCGCGCAAATGAAAACGGTACTGAAAAACGGCAATATCCTCAGCATGAAGAGCGACACGATAAGGTATTTCTGCGACCTCATATTCGAGGACGGCAGGATCGCGGAGATCGGCAAGCGTCTGCCCGTGCCGGAGGGCGCGCAGGTGATCGACTGCACGGGCAAATATATCATGCCCTCTCTGTTCGACGCCCACACCCATCTCGACACCTGCGAGCAGCCGTATCTGTTTTTGGCAAACGGCATCACCGCGGTGCGCCACCTTTCCGGCAATCCCAAGGTGCTGGAGTATGACGAGCAGGTGCGCGCCGGAGAGCGCCGGGGACCGTATCTCTATTCATCCAGCCCGATATACGACGGTGAGGCGGCGGTTGACCGCACCAATATGCATATCTATATTTCCACTGTGGAGCAGGCGGAGCAGGCGGTCTATGACACCATAAACGGCGGCTATAATGAGATCAAGCTTTATCCCAGTCTCACCACCGCGCAGTTTGCGATGATACTCGATACGGCGCGGAAGTGCGGGCTGAAGGTCTCCGGTCATATGTCGCACCAGACCGAGGCGAAGTTCCTCTGCGACCACGGCTATCGCAGCTGCGAGCATTCCAGCAGCCTGCCAAAGCATCTGGAGGACTGCCGCTATCTGGCGCGGAACGGTATGTGGCTCTGCCAGACACAGGTGGTCTGCGAGACGCTGCCGGACTATGTCTGGAAGGGCAAGAAGCTCAGCGATCTGGAGTTCTATGCCTATCTGCCCGATCCGCTCAAGGAGAGCTGGGAGGAGGAGAACCGCACCATCATCGAGATGTACAAGCGTCCCGACATGGCGCGGGTGGCGAGCAGCGCGCCGGGCGGCACCAACCCGCTCATGCGCGGACTGGCGTTTATGGAATGCTCCGACCGCTACATGGCGGGCTGCGACGCGGGCTATCCCGGCGTGATAAGCGGCTTTTCGCTGCATGACGAGCTTTCGCGGCTGGTAGAGCTGTACAAGGCGACGCCGTATGAGGCGCTGCGCGCCGCCACGGTCAATCCCGCCGCTTATCTGGAGCTGGATACCAAGGGCACGCTGGCGCCGGGCATGGACGCCGATATCCTCGTGCTGACGGCGAACCCGCTGGCGGATATCCGCAGCAGCCGCAGCATAGACTGCGTGATACAGGGCGGCAGGATATATGCCCGCGCCGAGCTGGACGAGATGCTGGAATATGTCCGCACCATGCCGCGCGAGGAGTTTTCCTACATAAACCGCCCACGGGAAAGAAGCAAAAAAGAGGACTGAGGCAGAATGAAATTTTCCCCCGCCCGCGCGGGGGAGTTTTTATTTGCGGAGAATTTTCAGAAAAAAACCTCCAAAACCGGCAAAAAAATATGCAATGGTAGCCCTAGGGTCACTATACTTTTTCGCCTTGCCTTGGTAACATAAAGGTGTATCCCGCTGTGAGGGAGCACAAAAAAGATAGGGAGGATATCTATGGCAAGGAAAACATTGGCATTTGCACTGGCGCTGATAATGTGCCTGAGCCTCGCATCGGAAACCGTATTTGCAATGACGGGACCGATGGTTGAAAGAGTTTGGGAGCCGGTTGACACGCCCGACCGGACGCGCACGCTGAGCGTCAAGGTCACGGGCAGCTCGCTCGGCAGTCTGCAGGAGGGCGTCTACCTGTATCTGTTCAACGAGTACATCTTTTTGGCGGTCTGGCCTGACGGACTGACCACCACCACTCTCCCCACCTCGGTCGTGCGGGAAGACAGCGGCATGAACTCGCTGCTGAACGACCCGAAGGCGGACGAGTTCTACAATTCGGAGGACGAGGATCCGGTAGTTGTTGTAGACCAGAACGGGCAGAAGTCCCGCTTCCTCGCCACACACATCACCGAAACACGCTCCTTCGAGCGTGATCTACGCGGCGCGCAGATCGGCACCTACAACAATAACGTCTATTATTGGCCGGTGACGCAGCAGATAAACGCAACTCCGGTTCGCGTTACAAACGGCGACAACGTGGTGACCGCAGACTTTACCTGCGGCGGCGCAAGCTCCGGCAACAGCAGAGTGTACGACCTGGTCAGAATGCGTTATACCATCGTCCAGCTCGGCAGCGCCAAGCACGGCGGCACATCGGGGCTGGAGATAAATCCCGGCATGAAAAACGGGGAATACGTCTTCAACCAGCGCAATTGGGGCGTGGTCGTGGACGCGGAGTATCTCTACGGCGGCTTCAATCGCGACATATTGGAACAGATGTCCGATAAACCATGGGAAGTAAGAGCATGGGAAGCGTTCAATATAATCCCCGACTCCGACGGAACGTACCGCTTGGCGGGCTATGGGTATATGGGTCCGTATCCGCAGGTAGGGACCGTCGA
>JAFTDT010000034.1 GCA_017453985.1 Clostridia bacterium | reverse complement strand
GTTTTATACTGGCTGCCGGAGGTGCATACGAATCCACTGTGTATGAGCCGGATGAAAAAGTCAATATAGAAAGATATTGGATTGATTTCCTCAAGGGACAAATCGGGATTTGTGGAGGATAACTAAATGAGTCAATCAGATAATATCCTAATTAGAGCGGTCAACGAGAATGATGCAGATTTTCTGAATTACCTGATGAATTGTCCTTCTGTTCTGCAAGCACTGAACGAAATTCCTACAGAAATACATGATTGGGCGGATGCAATTAAAGCATGGTTATGTGATAACGATGAAGAGGACTTCATTATTATGAATGGAGATACTCCAATCGGCTGGCTTGGAATTAACGGATTACTGAACGAAGACGGAACAGTATACCTGAAAATGGCAGCACTGACTCCCGATTCTCAGGGATGCGGGTTTGGGACAGCCGCCATTCTTGAACTGATGTGCAGTTTGAAACAAAGGGGAATCAGAAAAATGATTCTGCATACAGATCGTGATAACATTATTGCTCAAGCCTGTTACAGAAAATGCGGATTCAGGATTGCTGACTGCTTGACAGAAACAATGTCAAACGAAAAAGTAGTCCCGAGATATATAATGGAAGCGTACTTATAATTGACAAATTCCAGCTTGACTATAAATACAAATACCGGTCTGCTGCTTACTACAACAGACCGGTATCCCTTTTGTCAACCTTTGTCAGGCAGATGCCCAAATCATTTTTACTCTAAGCATTTCTTATGAGCATCCGCCATTGTGAGCCCTCATTTTATGAATAGGAGATAAAATGGATAATTTAAAAACGGCGGTAATCGCCTACATAATCATAATCAATCTTGCGGCGTATATATTCTGCGCTGCGGACAAGATAAAAGCCAAGCTGCACCGCAGGCGCATATCCGAGGTGTTTCTGCTCGCGCTGGCAGCCGCCGGCGGCAGTCTCGGCATGCTCTGCTCCATGCTGGTGTTCCGGCACAAGACGCAGAAGCCCAAGTTTACGGTCACGGTGCCGCTGCTGCTGCTCGCGCACGCCGCGCTATGCTATTGGCTGTTCGTCCGCAGCGGACTGTTATGAGTCCTGCGCGATGAGGATTTCCACGGCGCGCACCGCAGCGCGTATGGCAGGCTCGGTGTCAAAGCATTCCGGATTGCTCATGCCGG
Source organism: Clostridia bacterium (assembly GCA_017453985.1). Classification (GTDB taxonomy): domain Bacteria; phylum Bacillota; class Clostridia; order Oscillospirales; family Butyricicoccaceae; genus RGIG3726. The sequence continues at coordinate 9,085 of JAFTDT010000034.1, read as the reverse complement.
CTGCTGCGCGCTCCTGATTCCATAGCACGTTCAGCACGGCTCCGGCACGCACGCCGCGTACTGCCGCGGCAACGAAAAGTGCGGCGCATTCCATCTCGCTGGCAAGCACGCCCGCCAGCTTCCATGCTCGCCATTTGTATTCCAGCTCCGGACAGGCGGGCATTGACTGCGGGCGGTGCTGCCCGTAAAAGGCGTCCTTGCTCTGCACTACGCCGATATGGGAGCGCATGCCGCGCTCGGCGCACGCCTGCCGCAGGGCACAGATCACGTCGATATCGGCAACGGCAGGGTATTCAAGCGGGATATACTCGCGGGAGGTTCCCTCGTGACGCACCGCGCCGGAGGCTATCACCGCGTCGCCGCCCATGACCTTCAGATTTATGCCGCCGCAGGTGCCGACGCGGATCACGGTGTCAACGCCGCATTCGGCAAGCTCCTCCAGCGCAATGGCGGCGCTGGGACCGCCGATGCCGGTGGAACAGACGGACACCGCCTGACCGCACAACATGCCGGTATAGGTGCGAAACTCGCGGTTGTTCGCCACCAGCCGCACCTGCTCCAGATGCGCGGCGATTTTTTCACATCGTCCCGGGTCACCCGGCAGTATGCAGTATCTGCCCACCTCGCCGGGGCGTATCATCAGGTGCATTTTTTTCTCCATGTCATTCAGCATTTTCATCTACCTCACGTTCTATCGAGCGTATGCCTTTTTCCGCCTTGATGCGGCTTATCATTATCTGATGCCCGCAGCCCTCGCATTGCAGTCTAAAATCCATCCCCACGCGGAGCACCGCAAAGCGGCAGCTCCCGCAGGGATGATTTTTTTTCATCACAAGAGTATCGCCAACGCGCACATCCATGCTTAAAAAGACCTCTCTTTCGTGTGGCAATAACCGCCCCGATCGGCATATATATGAAACAGCCATAAAAAAGGGGGAGACATAATGCCACAGGATAAGTATCTGCCCGAGGGCAGGTTGATAATGAGTGAAGAAAATCGCGCCGCCACAGAGAGCCTTGCCGCGCTGGAAAGGACGCGCCGAGAGGGGCGCATAGCCGAGGGCAGGGCGGTAATGTGTACGGAAACACACGACCTGATAGTGGATATCGGCGGCATCAGAGGCGTCGTGCCGAGAGCGGAGAGCGCCATCGGCATAGACGACGGCAGCACCCGTGAAATAGCAGTGATATCAAGGGTTGGCAAGCCGATATGCTTTAAAGTCACGGATATCATAGACGGAGTGCCTTTTCTGTCCCGCAAGGAAGCGCAGGCAGAGGCGCTGGCGCATCTGCTGCGGCACGCGCAGCCGGGCGACGTGCTTGACTGCCGCGTGACCCATATCGAGAGCTTCGGCGCCTTTGTGGATATCGGCTGCGGAAATATTTCCCTGATAGGGATAGAAAACATCTCCGTTTCCCGCATCGCAAACCCGCGCGAGCGGTTTACCCTGCGGCAGGACATACACGCGGTCGTCAAGGGAATAGACCGCGTCAGGCAGCGAGTTCTCCTTTCCCACCGCGAGCTGCTCGGCACATGGAAGGAAAATGCGGCGTGCATCCGCGCCGGCACGACCCTGCGCGGGGTGGTGCGCGGAGTCGAGGACTACGGCATTTTTGTAGAGCTGGCGCCCAATCTTTCCGGTCTGGCGGAGCGGATAGAGGGCGTGTGCCCGGGCATGCCGGTCTCGGTATATGTCAAGGCGGTGATACCGGAAAAGATGAAAATAAAGCTGATGATAATCGACGCGCTGGAGGGAACCGGCGCGAGACACATCACCGAGGAGGATTATTTCATCCGCTCTGGGCGTATAGCCGAATGGCTTTACAGTCCTGAAGAATGCAAAACGAAAAGCATAAAAACCGACTTTACAGAGCCTTGAATGCCCGTACCGCCGCGGCGGGGTCATCTGCGGCGTATACCGATGAGCCGGCTACGAGGATATCGCAGCCCGCCTTGATGACGGAGGGCGCGTTCTGCAGATTTATCCCGCCGTCTATCTCCAGCAGACAGCTCAGCCCGCGCCGGTCTATCTCGCGGCGCAGCTTGCGCAGCTTGGGTATGGAGCCTTCCATAAAGCTCTGCCCGCCGAAGCCCGGCTCCACGGACATGACCAGCACCATGTCGCACATATCCAGATAGGGAAAGACTTCCTCCGGCGCGGTCGCGGGCTTGATGGTCAGCGCCGCCTTGCGTCCCGCGGCGCGGATATGGCGCAGCATGGCGCCCTTGGCTCCCTCCGCCTCAAGATGGATGTTCACGAGGTCGGCGCCTGCTTTTATAAAGGCGTCGAGATATTTTTCCGGCTGGGAAATCATCAGATGCACGTCGAAAAAGGCGTCCGTCACCTTGCGCAGAGACTTGACGACGGGCACGCCGATGGAGATGTTGGGCACAAAATGCCCGTCCATCACGTCGATGTGTATCATGTCCGCGCCTGCGTCCAGCACCAGCTCGACGTCGCGCTGAAGATTGGCGAAGTCTGCCGATAAGATGGAAGGGGATAATTTAGCCATGAGAAACACGTCCTTTGCATAAAAACTGTAGGCGTCAGGCGCCGAACGGCGGCAGATAAGCTTACGCGAGCCGGGCGGCGCAGTGCCAAACGGGGCGAAAGCGGCATATATTTTAATGTCGGGAAAGTCCCGTGCGCGCGCCGCGGCGCCGCCGTTTTTATAGGGGAGCTGTGCGAGAAGGCACAGCTCCCTATTTGATGTTTGAAAATATTATAACTCTTTTTGCCGATAATTGGAACAAAAACTTTTTTCTGCCGTCTAATAAATAAGCAAACGGGAGGAGGAACGAAAATGAAAAGATACAGACTGTTTGCACTTATAATGGCGGCGGCGCTGCTGCTGACTGCCGCCGGCTGCTCGAGGTCCATGGATATGGGAAGCTCGTATGACGGCGGGGGCGTCTTTAACGGCGCGAGCGGAAAGACGGATTATAATTATTCGGCAGATGCGCCGGGCGACTACGCCATGGAGCCCGAGCCGGAATACGGCTATGACGGCGCGGCATACAATTCCCTCGGTGAAAATACCGGCAGGGACGAGGGGCAGTTCATCGAAGGGGCGGAGCGCAAGCTGATAAAGAACGCCTCCTATACCATGGAGACGCTGGATTATGACAGCAGCATCGCGGCGATAGAGCGCCTGATAAGCGAGAGCGGCGGCTACATCCAGAACAGCTATTTTTACGGCAGCGGCGCGCTGAAAAACAGCTATTATGACGCGCGCTCGGCGGAATACACCGTCCGCGTGCCCGCCGAGAGGTTCGGCGCCTTCGGCGAGGCGCTGTCCCAGTGCGGCAGCGTAACTTACAGCAACGAGTTCGTCAATGAGGTGACGGATTATTATTACGACACCGCGGCGCGGATAAAGTCGCTGCAGGTGCGTGAGGAGAGGCTGCTGGAGCTGGTAAGTCAGGCGACGGACATCACGGCGCTGATCGAGCTGGAGGCGGCGCTTTCCGACGTGCGTTATCAGATAGAGAGCAATCAGGGCACTCTGCGCAGGCTGGATTCGCAGGTGGCATACAGCACGGTCACTATCACGCTGCGCGAGGTTTTCGAACCGACCCGCGTGCAGACCGTGCCCAAGACGCTGGGCGAAAAAATAGCGCAGCAGTTCGGGAACACATGGCGCAGTCTTAAGGAGTTTGCCGAGGGGCTGATAGTATTCTTTGCGGGCAATATCATCATTTTCCTGCTGCTGGCGGCGTTTGTAGTCGCGGTGATTTTGCTGATAAAGCGCAGCAATAAAAAGCATCGGGAAAAGATGGCGCAGAGCCTGCCGAAGGAGGGCGCGGATAATGAAAAGAAGGACTAAGATAAGGCTGGCGGCGCTGCTGCTTCTGCTTTCCACGCTGCTGCTGAGAGCCTCGGCGTGCAGCGAGCTGACTAATGTTTCTCCGGAGGAGCTGAGCAGATATATCCAAACCAATCCGGAGGCGCTTCCCGCAGACGACTTGTTCCGCAAGGCGGCGCTGGACTTCGGCGCGGAGCTGCTGCGCCGGACGGCAGGGGAGAAAAACACGCTGCTGTCGCCGGTCTCGGTTATGACCGCGCTGGCGATGACGGCAAACGGCGCGAGGGAAAACACGCTGACGCAGATGGAGCGGACGCTCGGCATGCCGGTATCGGAGCTGAACAAATACCTGTACGGCAGCTCAAAGTCCGTGTCCGGCGATAAATACCGGCTCGACGCCGCAAACTCCATCTGGATACACGAGACTGAATATCTCGGCGTGAATAAGGAGTTTTTGCAGGTAAACGCGGACTGGTACGGCGCGGCGGTGAACAAGGCGGCGTTTGACGAAAAGACGCTGAAGGACATAAACGACTGGGTCAATAAAAAGACCGACGGCATGATACCGACGATCCTTGATGAGATATCTCCGGGGGCGATGATGTATCTGATAAACGCCATTGCCTTCGACGCCGAGTGGCAGGAGCCGTATGAAGCGTATCAGGTGCATAACGGAGCCTTCACCCGCGAGGACGGCAGCGAGCAGCAGGTCGAGCTGATGTATTCCGATGAGCATACATATCTGGCGCTGGACAACGGCAAGGGGCTGATGAAGCCGTATGCCGGCGGGAGATATGCCTTTGCCGCGCTGCTGCCGGACGAGGGCGTGAGCATGAAGGACTTTCTTGCCTCGCTCAGCGGAGAAAAGCTGCTGCGCGCTTTTGCCGAAAAGAGCAGCGAAAAGGTGCTTGCGGCGATTCCTAAGTTCAAGGTGGAGTACGGCACGGAGCTGAGCCGGGTGCTCAGCGACATGGGAATGGCGGACGCCTTTGGCGGCGGAGCCGATTTCAGCGGCATCAAGGGCGTGCCGGGCGATATTTATATCAGCCGCGTGCTGCACAAGACATATATGGAGCTGGACACGCAGGGGACAAAGGCGGCGGCGGTGACGTCCGTAGAGATGAAGGCAGGCGCTGCGCTTGACCCGAATCCGCCAAAGGAGGTATATCTCAATCGCCCGTTTGTATACATGATAGTGGATTGCGACAGCGGCGTGCCGGTATTTTGGGGCGTGATGTACAGCATTGGATAAAATTGGATATACAGAAAGAGAGGCGGCGTGCCGTCTCTCTTTTTTTGCTGTCATTTTCGACCTTATATGCAGCACAAATGGAGGCGCAGAGTGCCAAGCGTCATCGAAGGGAGGACATCAGCTTTTCGGTCCTTCTGAGGAGCAAAGCGACGAAGAATCTTTTCCGTGATCGGCTGCTTTCGCCAGCATGGCTTTTCCCGTAGAACCGCCGCAGGGCGGTGGCTTGCTCCCTTTGCAAGTATACGGATGTTTTGTCATTCTGAGGAGCAAAGCGACGAAGAATCTTTTCCGTGATCGGCTGCTTTCATCAGCACGACTTTCCCCGTCAAACCGCCATAGAGCGGGGCTTGCCCCGTTGCAAATATACTGATTTTCTGTCATTCTGAGGAGCAAAGCGACGAAGAATCTTTTCCGTGATCGGCTGCTTTCGCCAGCACGGCTTTTTCCCGTAAAACCGCCGTAGGGCGGGGCTTGTCCCGCTGTAAATGTACGCGCGTCTTCGCCGTTCTTGCGGCTTGCTATCCGCGGGAACCTGCACCGCGCTATTCTGCCGCTGCCGTATCAGTCATTCATATCAGTAAAAACATTTGCAATTCCGAACTAAAATTTTATAAAAATTATTGACATAAAATGTCGTATGGATTAAAATATAACAAGAATAAATTGTACGCGGCATATTCTGTATATATATGGAAAAGCCCGCAAGGGGAACGGCGGGCGGTGCGCCCGATGCTGGATGTCAACTATTTTGGTTTTTATATAGATAGCGGATACTAGCTCACATGCAAAATGGAAAAAACAGACAAAAAGGAGAGACAAACATGAAGACAAAGAGATTACTCAGCATGGTACTCGCGCTGGCGATGATCTTCGGCATGCTGCCGCAGATCACTCTGCCTGCCCGCGCCGCGGGCGTGCCGCAGACCGATGTGACAGTCGCGCGGTATTCCAATGACGGCGGCGAGACATGGATTGGACCTAACAGTCTGCAGGCTGCGTTTGTCGGGGTCGAAGGACGTTCTTCCGATTTGAGCATCATCGAGATCAGAAAGGATATCGTACTCGATCGGCAGATGAACATGATTACCCTGTTTTCCAGTAATGAAGGAAAGGCATTCACGCTCCGCAGCAGCACCGAAAACGGAGCAACGACCAGATATAGCATAACTCGCGGATATAATGGCGGCAGCATGTTCCTGGTCGGCGAGATGGTGCTGGAAAATATCATTATCGACGGCGGCTGGGACGAAAGTACTCAGACCGGTTATCGCTGCATGACCAGCGCCGGCGGCGCAGTCACAATAACTGATAATGGAAAAGGGTATGTTTATCCTAAGCTCATAATGAGAGACAAGGCAGTTATCAGGAATAATAAGGTCGTGGGCTATAATGGCGGCGCAGTATATGGTTTTAGAACTTATGCTAATGGTGCCATAGAAGTACATATGTATGGCAATGCGAGCATTACTAATAACCGCGTGGATAACGGCTTTTTTGGTGGCGGTATCTATCTCTCGAATGCTAACAGCACTGTAACATACGTATACATGAATGAAAATTCATCTGTTACAGGTAACTACGCAGGATTCGGCGGAGGAGTCTACGCAAATTTAACATATATGTACGGGAGTTCCAGTATCAGTGGCAATACTGCAGAAGTAAACGGCGGCGGTATTGATGGCGGTTGTATTATGTACGGTAATACAAGCGTCAACAACAATACTGCGGGGAACTTCGGAGGCGGTATTTTTAAGGGAAACGTAGGCCACTCGGCGGTTATTATGCACGATAATGCAGAGGTCAAAGGAAATCGTGCGAAATACGTCGGCGGCGTAAATTTCTATTGGGGTGATAATGGTGTTACGGCAAATTCGATTAATGAATGGATCGTAAAAGATGAAAATAGAACGGGTGTACAAGATGCACAATTGTACGCTATGCATATGTTTGATAATGCAAAGGTCATTAATAATACTGCAGAAGTAAACGGCGGCGGTATTGGCGGTATTGTGATTATGCATGACAATTCTTCTGTAACCGGAAATGTCGCGGAGACAGGAGGCGGCGGAGGAATTTGGGATCTGGCTGGTTATTATCACAATAATGGTTCAAGCGCCTATCCAGGCGGTGTCCTGCTGCTCGGAAATGCAAAGGTGAGCGGCAATAAGGCGCTGAGCGGCAAGGGCGGAGGAATTTATATTAACAGGCCCGTGTATAATGTGGGTGGTTATCAGACAGGAGTATTCCTCAAAGGCGCTCCGACGGTGGATGGAAATCAGGCGTCGGAGGGTAACAATATATACTTGACAAATTGGAATGGATTTGTTACCTATGGAAACCTGACCGGAAAAAAACAGAGTATAGGAGTTTATTCGCACTTTAACGATATCTTTGGCAATCCGGCATATCAGGAGGGCGGTCAGTTTGGACGCACGCCCAGCACGCGCTATTATGGCTATGATGCGATTTATAACGAAGAAGACCGCAATCTTTCTGCCGGATATGATGTTGTGGATACGACTTATCTTGCATGGAGAAAAACCGAGGATTCGGTGACGCTGATATATAATTCAGATGTGGACTATGCGCGCGGCGTTACTGCAAGCCTGCCGCATGAAACCGTTCGTCGCGGAAACTATATCACGGTGGATCCCAATGGCGGAAGAGTAGCTGATCCGCGCGGAGATTATATCACAGAAGCCACTCGTATACAGCTTAACTCGGACGATTCATTCGAACTGTATACGCCCACAAGGACAGACGGCGCAACCTTCATCGGCTGGAGAAAAATTGAAATTATGGGCGACATGATCCTGCAGGCGCAGTGGCAGGGAATTGATGCGGGCAAGATTATCATATTCAACGCCAACGGCGGTACCGGCAATATCGATCCGATAAGTGTGCCGTCCGGCGAAGAAGTTACGCTGCCGGAGAGTACTTTTGGACCTCCGGATGAGAGCAAGGAATTCGCGGGCTGGGGAACCTCTGCGAGTAGCGGAGTGTGGAAGATACCGGGTCAAACCTTTACGCCGACAAGCGATGTGACCGTTATTTATGCGCAGTGGAAGAACAAGGTAATGCGCTATAACGTGCGCTTTGTCGGCAACGGAGCCAGCGGAAGCATGGATCCGATAACGGATGTAGCGAGCGGCAGCAATATCCAACTGCCGAGCAATGGCTTTACCATTCCGAAGGATCATTATTTCCTCGAGTGGAATACCAAGGCGGACGGTACAGGCACAGGCCATCAGCCGGGCATAAACTTCCATGTGACCGGACACACTACCCTTTTCGCCATCTGGAAGCACGGCTTTGCCCTCACCTATGACGGCAACGGCGCTACGGGCGGCGCGATGGCGGATCAGAAGATCAACATCGGCGAGACGCTGACGCTGCTGAACAACGGCTTCACCCGCGAGAATTATATGTTCATCGGCTGGAGCACTAATAAGAATGCATCTGCTTCGGCGGCATATTACGATCCGGATACCAATCCCGATGGCATTTTGTACAACAACAGGCAGAGCTTTTCCATCGCCGAGGTGAGCCGCCTCTTCAACAAGGCGACCACCCTCTACGCCATCTGGGACAAGACCACCTATACGATAAGCTACAACGCCAACGGCGGCTCCGGCACGACGATGCCGAATACGGAGGTGCAGCGCACCATCCCGCTGAAGACGATGCAGCTTCCGGCGTGTACCTATACCCGCGACGGCTATGTATTTATCGGTTGGAGTACAGTCTCGGGCACCTCTGCGGTGAATGTGGAGCTGTTCCCGGGCGGAGATTTCACTCCCACGAAGGACACGACGCTGTATGCGATCTGGAGTAATAAGAACATAGTCATATTTGATAAGAACAGTCCAGACGCCACCGGCACGATGAGCAATCAGACCTTTGACATCGGGCAGAGATCGCCTCTTAATCCGAACCGCTTCAGCCTGGCGGGATATGAGTTTGCCAAGTGGACCACCGAGCCGGACGGTACGGGCATAAGCTATAATGACGGGCAGGAGATAACCC
>JAFTDT010000033.1 GCA_017453985.1 Clostridia bacterium | reverse complement strand
GTCCGGCGCATTCTGCGCCGGACGGCTCTTTTCAGGTGATTTTCTGCGTTCAGCAAAAACTGATGTATAAAGGGAGAAAAAGTGATATAATTGAAAAAACGGGAGGGTCGGCAGTTTGTTTTGCGGTGCGACGGAGGCTTCTGCCGCAGTATCGCCTGATTAATATCCCCGAAAGGAGGAACGCCTATGCGCGAGATAACCTATACTGTGCGCGAGGAGGACGCCGGCGCGTCCGTGCTCTCGCTGCTGCGCCGCAGACTGGGCGTTTCCGCCGCGCTCGTCCGCCGCATGAAGCGCACGGAGCGCGGCATCACCCTCGACGGCGAGCACGTCACCGTGTGCGCATTGGCGCGCCCCTGGCAGCTTCTGCGCGCCTGCTGGGACGAGGAGGAGGGCTCCGGCGTCGTCGTACCGACGCCCGGCGAGCTGGACATCGTCTATGAGGACGAGCTGCTGCTGGCGCTGAATAAACCGGCGGGACTGCCGGTGCACCCCTCGCGCGGGCATTACGACGACACGCTGGCAAACCGCGCGGCGTGGCTGTTCCGTCAGCGCGGCGAGCCGTTCACGTTCCACGCGGTCAACCGCATAGACAGCGTGACCGGCGGGCTGGTCTGCATCGCCCGTGACAAATACGCTGCCGCGCTGCTCTCGCAGGCGATGGCGGACGGCGGCGTCAGCCGCACCTACCGCGCTGTAGTCTGCGGCACGGGACTGCCGGAGACGGGCACGGTAGACCTGCCGATAGCCCGCTGTCCCGGCCGCGGCATCATGCGGCAGGTGGACCCTGCCGGTCAGCGTGCAGTGACGCATTATAAAAGACTGGCGGAGGGCGCCGGGCATACCCTGCTGGAGCTGGAGCTGGAGACCGGACGAACGCACCAGATACGGGTGCATTTTTCGCATCTCGGCTATCCCGTCGCGGGCGATTTCATGTACGGGCAGGAGCGGGAGGATTTCCCCGGCGCGGCGCTGCATTCATACCGTCTGCGTATCGCTCTGCCCGGACGTGAGCCGCTGGAGCTGACCGTCCCCGAGCCGGAATACTTCGCAAAGTTGATAACCATTGGTTGAAAAATAAAAAATATTACGATATACAATCAATGTTAAACGCCGCTTGCCTCATCAGAGGCAGCCGACGGGCACGGGAAAAGCGCCCCACGGCGCGCAGTCCGCTCCCGCCGCAAAAAAATCCTTCGCGCCCGCGAATATCCCGCCCCAAATCCTGTCTTAATAAATGAAAGGAGTGAGCGCCATGGACGACGCGCAGATAATCGAGCTGTACTGGCAGCGCGACGAACGCGCCGTGAGCGAGAGCCGCGCCAAATACGGCGGGCTGCTCATGCGCATCGCGGTCAATATCCTGCAAAACGCCGAGGACGGCGAGGACTGCGTCAGCGATACCTACGTCCGCGCCTGGGACACCATGCCGCCGCAGCGCCCAAGCTCGCTGGCGGCGTATCTGGGGCGCATCACCCGCAACCTTTCGATAAACCGCTGGCACGCCGCCCGTACGCAGAAGCGCGGGGGCGGCGCGGAGCTGCTGCTGAGCGAGCTGGAGGAATGCGCGCCCGCCCGCGCCACGGTGGAGCAGGAGCTGGAGCGGTCGGAGCTGACCTCAGCGATAGACCGCTGGCTGCGCTCGCTGCCGAGGACGGAGCGCGCGCTGTTCCTGCGCCGTTACTGGTACGGCGACGGCGTGAGTGCGCTGGCGGAGGAATGCGGCGTCACGCCGCGGGCGCTGGCGGGCAGGCTGTACCGCTTGCGGCAGAAGCTGCGGCGGGCGCTGGAAAAGGAGGAGATATTTATATGAGCAAGGGCAGAAAAATATTCGACGCACTCGGCGAGGCGGACGGGCAAATGGTGCGCGAAGCGGCGGAAACGCGGCTGCGCCGTCCGCACCGCACGGTATACCGCGTCGCCGCTGCAGCGGCATGTCTGGCGCTGGCGCTGGGCATATTTGCGGCGGTGAAAAACGGCGGCGCGTCCGGCGTCATGGGCGCGCTGGCGGAGGTCGCGCTGCCGCAGGCGTATGCATTTGACGACTACGAGAGCAGGCGCGCCGTCTGGGAGCAGAACCCGCTGGACGAGGCGTTTTACGAGCAGGTCAGGGAGTTTTCCTACCGCACCGCCTCGGCGGCGCTTATGGCGCAGGACGGCAACAGCAATTATTCGCCGCTCTCGCTCTATTACGCGCTGACGACGGCGGCGCTGGCGGCGCGCGGCGAAACGCAGGCGGAGCTGCTGGATCTGCTGGGCGCGACGGACGCGGACACGCTGACGGAGAACTGCGGCAGGCTCTACCGCCGGCTTTACAAGGTCAACGATATCGGCGCACTGCGGCTGGCGACCTCGCTCTGGATGGACGATGACGTGGAGTTCAGAGAGCAATTCGTGCGCGAGGCGGCGGAGCGGCTCTATGCCTATTCTTTCCGCGAGAGCCTTTCCGACCCCGACACGGCGGAGAAGATGGCGGACTGGGTCAGCGAGATGACGGGCGGCTTGATAGAGCCGGATATGGAGCTTGGCGGCGAGCAGATAATGGCGATACTGAACACAATCTATTTCCGCGACGAGTGGATAAACCGCTTCAGCGAGGACAGCACGGCGGAGGATACGTTTTATCTTGCGGACGGCGGCGAGGTGCGCTGCGACTTCATGAACGCGACCTACGGCTCGGCGGGCTTTCAGTGGGGCGAGAACTTCGTTCGCGCGCAGCTTGGGATGAAAAACCGCGGCAGCATGGTCTTCGTCCTGCCCGACGAGGGCACGGACGTACGCGAGCTGCTGGCTTCGCCGGAGGCGCTGCGCGAGGCTTTTGAGGGCGGCGAGCAGAGCTGGGGAGAGGTCGTGTGGCAGATACCCAAGTTTGATTTCGGCGCCGAAACGGACGCCGGCGAGGTGCTGCGTACGCTCGGCGTGGAGCGCATGTTCGGGTATGACGCGGACTTCAGCGGCGCTGTGGACGGCGTCGCCTATATCAGCGGCGTCGGGCAGCAGACGCGGATCTCCATCGACGAGCGCGGCGTCGAGGCGGCTGCGTTCACGCGCATAGATTATGCCGGAGCCGCGCCTCCCAACGGCAGAGCCGAGATGATACTCAATCGCCCCTTCCTCTACGGCATTACCGCCGAAAACGGCACGCTGTTATTTGTCGGCGTGTGCGCCGACCCAACCGCAAAATAGAGCTGTTTTCGGCGCACGGCGCATCTGCGCCGCGAGCGTGAGCGAGCCGCCGCGGAGTCGCGGCGTAAGGGTTTTGACGAATTCATTTCGGCAAAACCTAATCAATAACATCGGGGGTCCCCCGCGAGACATGTCTCGTGGGGGAGTGTGCGCCGACCCCACCGCAAAATAGTGCTGTTTTCGGCGCACGACGCCGCAGGCGGCGCGAGCGTGAGCGAGCCGCCGCGGAGTCGCGGCGTAAAGGTTTTGACGAATTCATTTCGGCAAAACCTAATCAATAACATCGGGGGTCCCCCGCGAGACATGTCTCGTGGGGGAGTGTGCGCCGACCCAACCGCAAAATAGTGCTGTTTTCGGCACAAGGCGCATCTGCGCCGCGAGCGGGAGCGAGCCGCCGCGGAGTCGCGGCGTAAGGGTTTTGACGAATTCATTTCGGCAAAACCTAATCAATAACATCGGGGGTCCCTCGCGAGACCTGTCTCGTGGGGGAGTGTGCGCCGACCCTATCGCAAAATAGAGCCGCTTTCGGCGCACGGTGCGCCATAAGACTTATCAAACACAGGCGCGGAGGGCATATGCCCTCCGCAGTTCAGACTGTAGACAAACATGCAAAATAAAGCATAGGAAAACTTAATCAATTGTTTTTTCCGGGAGCATGTATCACGGAAAAAACACCTTGACGCGCAGCGCCCGTGCGACCGCAGGGAGTGCGGGAAGCG
>JAFTDT010000032.1 GCA_017453985.1 Clostridia bacterium | reverse complement strand
TAGTTATCAGCGAGGAAGTGCGATTTTTCCTTGCTTACTGAACCACATTGAAAAGCGGGGGTACAGAAATGATTGTTCTTATAACAGGAGCTTCACATACAGGTAAGACTGCTCTTGCTCAAAAGTTGCTTGAAGAATACAAATATCCATATTTATCAATAGACTATTTGAAAATGGGGCTAATACGTAGCGGAAATACTGAACTTACACCGTTAAGTAACGATACAGACCTTACCGCCTATTTATGGCCTATTGTTCGTGAAATAATAAAGACCGTCATTGAAAACAATCAAAATCTTATTATTGAAGGCTGCTATGTTCCTTTTGATTGGTCAAATGACTTTGATGAAGAATACCTAAAGGATATCAAGTACTATTGCCTCGTAATGAGTGAAAAGTATATACGAAAGCATTTCTCGGATATTCAAAAGTATGGGAATATCATTGAAAAACGGCCAAATGACGAATGGTGTACTTTGGAGAATGTGATAGAAGATAACAGACAAGTATTGAAACTCGCTCAATTGCATAATGTCAATTACGTGCTTATTGACGACCATTATGAAATATCGCTTTCTTTATAAATTCATTGTGGATAAAAATCTGGGCAAAGCGGCGCTTTCTCTGCGTTACTTTCTATAAAAATGAGGACTATAATCCCACTTTCCTTCCGTTTTTCAAAAAAAGAATGCGTTGTACAAATATCCGCATCAACTATTATCTCGGACAGAGAAAAAAAGAAAGCCGCGTCCAGCCCCCATACAGCAGGCTTCGCGGCGGCGCTCGCGCGCGAAAAATAAATCGCGCTTGACTTTTTGCCGCGGCGGGTGTATACTTACTGCAAATCCTGTGAACGGGACGCTTTTCCGCAAGTGCGCGGCAAGAGAGCGCGGGGCATTGGGCTGCGACCCCGCGTGCGCGCCGTGGAAAATGCCACCACCCGGGAGGAGCGGCGGCGATATGTAGCCGGCGACGTGCGGCGGCGTTATACGCTTAGTATAAGATGCGGTATTTTATACCGTAAGCAGAGTGGACCCGCGGATTTTTTATCTGCCTCTGTGCCCAAATCGGGCGCGGAGGCGTTTTTGCTTTTGGGAAAAGCTTCGCTTTTGCACCGGAAACATACAAGGAGGCTCGGCATGGATAAGACTTTGCATTACGCCTGCTACGAGCACGGCGACGAATGGTATTTGATCGAAATGCTGCTGGACATTTCCGCATCGGAGATAGATTGGGACGATATCTGCGTTCCGCAGCCCGCTCTGCCGCGGGACGATTGGCAAGTCCCGTACATGGAGCAGTATCTCGATGAAAGCGGTACGGAAAGGCTCTGCGATATTTATGATGTGCCGGACGGGAGCGTGAAGCCCTGCCGCGTGGCGTTCTTTATCTTCAAAGAAGGCGAGGCGGGTACTCTTTCCACGCCTTACGGCGATTTTGAGCTGCGAGGCGGCGCGGACGTTCCCGAACGGCTGAAGCGCATTCTTGAATTTGCGGAAGCAGACTGAGCGGCTGCTTATTCAATTTATTCCATATGCAAGACCCTTCCGGCGCTTCGCGCCACCTTCCCTGAAAGGGACGGCAAGGAATTGAATACGCGGCAACGCCACGCCACCTCATCCGATTGCTTCGCAATCACCTTCCCGCGGGGGGGGGGTGCGGGCACGGTGGTTTGACGTTTTGCGCCGTAGGGAGGGGGCTCTGCTCCCGCCGTCTGACGGAAGCGGCTTGCCTCATCGCGGCACGCTGACGGAGCGGTTCGCACCTTGGCGCCCTATAAGGTGAAGGCGAGAGATCAAATGCGGCAACGCCGCGCCCCTTTCCGCACAGGTGGGGCTTGCGGTTTTTTCCGCAGAAAACAGGCAATAATTATTTCAAATACAGAGAGGAAGAAGAACCATGAAAATCAAGGTAAACGGGCAATCGCTCGAGCTGGACGCCGGCTCGCGCGCGCTGGAGGCGGCAAAGGCGCATTCGCCGGAGCTGTACAAGGCGGCGCTCTCCGCCCGCATCAACGGCGTAAACATGAGTCTGCCCACGGAGCTGCACGACGGCGACGAGGTGGAGATAATGACCTGGGAGGACGCCGACGGGCGCTGGACGCTGCGCCACACCGGCTCGCACGTTCTGGCGCAGGCGGTCAAGCGTCTGTACCCGGAGGTCAAGCTCGCCATCGGTCCCGCGATTGACAACGGATTTTATTATGACTTCGACTGCGAAAAGCCCTTCCTGCCCGAGGATTTGGAAAAAATCGAGGCGGAGATGAAGAAGATTGTCAAGGAGGGGCTGAAGCTGGAGCGCTTTGAGCTGCCGCGCGAGGAGGCGATTCGCTTTGTGCAGGAGCAGGGCGAGCCTTATAAGGAGGAGCTTATCCGCGATTTGCCGGAGGACGCCGTCATCTCCTTCTACCGTCAGGGCGAGTTCACCGACCTCTGCGCGGGTCCGCATCTGCCGTCCACGTCGGGCGTCAAGGCATTTAAGCTCACGAGCTGCACCGGCGCGTACTGGCGCGGCGACAGCAGCCGCAAGATGCTCCAGCGCATCTACGCCACCGCCTTTACCAAAAAGGAGGAGTTGGAGGCGTACCTTGCGCAGCTTGAGGAGGCGAAAAAGCGCGACCACCGCAAGCTGGGGCGCGAGCTGGGCTTGTTCATGCTGACCGACGAGGGGCCGGGCTTCCCCTTCTTCCTGCCCAAGGGCATGGCGCTGCGCAACGCGCTGCTGGACTATTGGCGCGAGGTGCATCACCGCTACGGCTATACGGAGATATCCACGCCCATCATACTCAATCAGGCGCTGTGGCTCCGCAGCGGTCACTGGGACCATTACAAGGACAATATGTACACCACCGTTATCGACGAGGAGCCTTTCTGCATCAAGCCGATGAACTGCCCCGGCGGAATGCTGGTGTACAAGTCCGAGCTGCGCTCCTACCGCGATTTGCCTCTGCGCATGGCGGAGCTGGGGCTGGTGCACCGTCACGAGCTGTCCGGCGCGCTGCACGGGCTTTTCCGCGTGCGCTGCTTTACGCAGGATGACGCGCACATCTTCATGACGCCGGAGCAGATGAAGGAGGAGATAAAGAACACCGTCCGCATTTTTGACGAAATCTACTCCACCTTTGACCTCAAGTACAATATCGAGCTTTCCACCATGCCCGAAGACCACATGGGCGAGGAGGAGGTCTGGCACTTTGCCGAGGACACGCTCAAGGCAGCCATCGAGGAGATGGGCAAGTCCTTCATCGTCAACGAGGGCGACGGCGCGTTCTACGGGCCCAAGCTGGACTTCCATCTGGCGGATTCGCTGGGACGCACATGGCAGTGCGGCACCATTCAGCTCGATTTTCAGATGCCGGAGCGGTTTGAGCTGGAATACACCGGCGCCGACGGCGAAAAGCACCGTCCCGTCATGATACACCGCGCCCTGCTCGGCTCCATCGAGCGCTTCATCGGCGTTATCACCGAGCATTTTGCCGGCGCCTTCCCCGTGTGGCTCGCGCCCGTGCAGGTCAAGGTGCTGCCGATAACCGACCGCAGCGCGGACTACGCAAGGCGGATATACGACAGGCTGTTCGCGCTGGGCATCCGTGTGGAGCTGGATACCAGAAGCGAGAAGATCGGCTACAAGATACGCGAGGCGCAGCTTGAGAAGGTGCCGTATATGCTGGTGCTGGGCGACCGCGAGGCGGAGAGCGGCGAGGTCGCCGTCCGCAGCCGCAGGACCGGCGAGACGGAGAACATGAGCGCGGACGAGTTCATCGCCAGACTCTGCGAGGAAATCCGGACAAGGGCAAGGTAAAGACAGAGCCTCCCGCGCAGAAAATCCATTCTTTAAAAAAACTGCGGCTTTGCCGATAAAAAGCAGTGCGCCGACCGTTTCGGTCGGCGCACTGCTTTTGGGTCTGCCGCGGGAGGTGTGTCAAGCCTCTTGACTTTTTGCCGAACCATGAGCATAATAAAAACAAGAGGCGCGCCTTGACCCTTTTGGTCGGGGCTCGACGCCTCTTGTTTTTGTATTTCCTCCGATCGTTCGCATTTCTTTTCGCACACACCCCGCTGCGTCACGCCATCAGTCCCAGAGTGCGCAGCAGGAACACCCACAGCGTCAGTGTCACTGCCGCCAGCAGCGTGGTCAGCACGATGACGCCGCTTGCCAGCGGCGCGTCGCCGCCCATGCTGCGTGCCATGATGTAGGAGCTGGCGGTGGTCGGCGCGCCGAGCATGATGAGCGCCGCCGTCAGCGCCTGCCCGCGGAAGCCCAGCGCCGCCGCCAGCGGCAGCCCCAGCGCCGGCAGGGCGACCAGCTTGATTGCGGAAGCGGCAAGCGCCGGACGCAGCCGCTCCCGCGCCTCGCCCAGCTCGAATGCCGCGCCGATGTTTATCAGCGCCAGCGGCGTGGCAAGCGCCGCCACGCTGCTCACCGTCTTGTCCGCGATGACCGGCAGCCGCAGCCGCAAAAGCGCCGCCGCCAGCCCCAGCGCGATGGCGATGATGGTGGGATTTTTCACCACGCCCAGCGCCGCCCGTCTCACGCCGCTGCCCTTGCCGCTGCCGCCGCCCTCGGCGGTCAGCACCACCACAGCCATCACGTTGTACAGCGGCACGCAGCCCAATATCATCAGCGGCGCGTAGCCCGCGCTGCCGTAAATATTCTCTATCAGCGCCACGCCCAGCAGCGCCGCGCTGCTGCGGTACGCCCCCTGGACAAAGCTGCCGCGCAGCCCGCCCCGCGGCATAAACAGCCGCGCCAGCGCCCATATCAGCAGAATCGACGCCAGCGACACGCCGAAGCAGTACAGCACAAAGCGGCGGTCGGTCAGGGCGGCGACGTCCATCTCCGCCGTCTCCAAAAAGAGCTTGGCGGGCAGAGCGACGTAGAAAACCAGCTTGTCCGCCACGGCGGTGAAGTCCCCGCGCAGCAGCCGTATCTTTTTCAGCGCCCAGCCCAGCGCCATCACGGCGAATACGGGCATGGTCGCGTTGAGACTGTACAGAAAATTGTCCAGCATAACATTCCTCCGTTCGTGGCAAGCGCCGCGGCGCGTACCCAAGGAAAAGTATACTCTCTGCCGCGCAAAAAGGCAAGAGGAGGCGGCGCAGGCCATGACTGTAATCGTTGGCTGCGCCGTCAGGCTGAGGGGGTATGCGGCCGAATGCGGCTTGCGCTTATTGATATTGTCCGTAGGCATGCTACGGGGAAGTATCCATGCTTGTCCTGCACTACACGATCCTTTTCAGCAGCGGCACGGCTCTGATGATCCGCGTGCAGACGAGCGACGCCAGAAATACCAGCGCCGCGCACAGAAGGGGAGGCAAGAGCGCGGAAATGTCGAGTGGGGTCAGCGCCCTTTCGGCGGTGCTTATCAGCAGCGGGTGCATCATATAAACGCCGAAGGTGCAGTCCGGCGCGGGCGGAAAGCCTCGGCGCATGCCTCCGGCAGCAGTCTCCGAAAATGAAGCAGAAAATAGAGCCGAGCTGATACGGCAGCTTGGCACGGTCGACCACCGCGGAGAACGTCTCGGAAACGCCCGAGCGCACCAAAAGCGTCACAACGGCGCCGGAAAGGAGGGTAAAGCCCAGAGCGTACAAATAGACCTTTTTTCCGGCATTTTTGCAGAAAATATACAGAGCGGGCGACATGAGATACAGCAGCATGAGCGCCCAGATATACCAGAGATGCACGGGAGCGGTCAGCAGATATACAGGCAGAGGCGCGGCGGGCGTCTGCCCGCGGGCGGAATGATAAAAACAAAACAAATGTTTGCTTTTTTGCAAAACATGTGGTATAGTGGTATTAATAACAGATATTACACATGAAGAAGTGAGGTGCGACGCATGAAGGCTCTGAGCAAAAAGCGCACGGAGATACTGGAGTATGTGACTCGCTTTACGGAGGAGAACGGCTATCCCCCCACGGTGCGGGAAATTTGCTCTGCGGTGGGGCTGCGCTCGCCGTCCACGGTGCATTCACATCTGAAAATACTTCAGGAGAGCGGGCTGCTGGATAAGGACGAGCGCCGTCCCCGCGCGCTGACGCTGCCGGGCAAGCCGTCTGTGCGCAGCGTGCCGCTGCTCGGCACGGTCACCGCCGGACAGCCGATACTGGCGCAGGAGGACCTGATGGGCTATGTGCCCTGCGATGCCTCGGTTTCCGGGGAGCTGTTCGCGCTCAAGGTGCGCGGCGATTCGATGATAGACGCCGCCATACTCGACGGCGACACGGTCATCGTCCGCCGCCAGCCCACGGCGGATAACGGCGAGATCGTGGTGGCGCTGCTGGAGGAGGAGGCGACGGTCAAGCGGCTGCGCCGCAGCGGCGGGCATGTCTGGCTGATGCCGGAGAACGAGGCGTATGAGCCGATCAACGGCGACGGCTGCAGCCTGCTCGGCGTGGTGGTGGCGCTGCTGCGCGAGCTGTGATGGCGGCGCTTTCCGACAGCGTCCGCACGCTGGCGGGCGTGGGTGAAAAGCGCGCGCAGGCGCTGGAAAAGCTGGGACTGCGCACGCTGGGCGATTTTTTGACATATTTCCCGCGCGATTACGAGGACCGGACGGTGTTTTACGACACGGTTTCCGCTCCCGTGGGCGAGCGGGTCTGCATCGCGGCGACGGTCGGGAGCGAGCCGACCGCTGCCCGTCTGCGCGCCTCACTGACGGTGACGCGCTTCCGCGTCTTTGACGGGCGCGGAGTGATGGACATGGTGCTGTTCAACCGCCCCTACGCGGCAAAACAGCTCAAAAAGGGCGAGCAGTATGTGTTTTTCGGCAAGGTGGAGCTGTACGGCTCGCGCCGCAGCATGCTGCTTCAGGCTTTCGAGCCGCTGCCGGAGGGCAGCGAGCCGGAGGGCAGGCTGCTGCCGCTCTATCCGCTGACACAGGGAGTCACGCGCGGCATGGTGGAGTCGGGCGTGCGCGCCGCGCTCGCCTGTCCCGGCGCGGAGGAGGAGCATCTGCCGCCGGAGGCGCTGTGCCGCCACGGGCTGCTGCCGCGCGGGCAGGCGCTGCGGGAGATACATTTTCCGGCGAGCATGGACGAGGCGCTGCGTGCGCGGCGGCGCATGATATTCGAAGAGCTTTTCACCTTCTCCTGCGCGCTGGAAAAGCTCAAAACGCGGGAGCGCCGCGGCAGCATCGCGCCCTTTGCGCGGGTGGAGCCGGAGGAGTTTTTCCGCCTGCTGCCCTTTGCGCCCACCGGCGCACAGCGCCGCGCGGTGGAGCAGATATACGCCGATATGTGCTCCGGCTTCCGCCTGCGGAGGCTGCTTCAGGGCGACGTCGGCTCCGGCAAGACCGCCGTTGCTGCTGCGGCGGCGTATCTCACGGTCAAAAACGGGCGTCAGGCGGTGATAATGGCGCCGACGGAGGTGCTGGCGCGGCAGCATTACCGCACGCTCAGCGCAATGCTGGAGCCGGCGGGGATAAGCTGCGCCTTGCTGTGCGCCTCGCTCACCGCAGCGCAGCGGCGCGAGGCAAGGGCGGCGGCTGAGAGCGGAGCGGCGCAGGTGATCTGCGGCACGCACTCGCTGATACAGAGCGACGTCGTTTTCAAAAACGCGGCGCTGTTCGTGGTGGACGAGCAGCACCGCTTCGGCGTGCGTCAGCGCGCCGCGCTGGGGGAAAAGGGCGACGGGCATCTGCTGGTCATGTCCGCCACGCCCATACCGCGCACGCTGACGCTGATAATTTACGGCGACCTTGACGTGTCGGTGCTGGACGAGGCGCCGCCCGGCAGGCGCACGGTGAAGACCTTTGCCGTTCCGGAGGAAAAACGGCGCGGCATGTTCGGCTTTATCGAGGAGGAGGCGGCGCGCGGCGGGCAGACCTATATCATCTGTCCGATGATCGAGGACGACGGCGGCGAGACAGAGCGCCGCGCGGTCACGGAATATGCTGAGAGCCTGCGCCGCGCCTGCCCGCGGCTGCGCGTCGGCATGATGCACGGCAGGCTGCGCCCGGCGGAGAAAAAAGGCGTGATGGACGCCTTTGCCGCCGGAGAGCTGGACGTGCTGGTGTCCACCACGGTGGTGGAGGTCGGAGTGGACGTGCCGCAGGCGACGGTGATGGCGGTGGAGGACGCCCAGTTTTTCGGGCTGTCCCAGCTCCATCAGCTTCGCGGGCGTGTCGGACGGGGCGAGCGGCAATCATACTGCTTCCTGCTTTATGACGGGCGCAGCGGCGCCGCGCGGGAGCGGCTGGCGGCGCTCTGCCGCAGCTCCAGCGGCTTTGAGATAGCGGAGGCGGATCTTGCTCTGCGCGGTCCGGGCGACTTTTTCGGCAGCCGCCAGCACGGTCTGCCGCAGTTCCGTGCCGCCGATCTGGCGACGGATATTGCGCTGCTCAGCACGGCGCGGGAGGCGGCGCAGGAATATCTGGAGCGCGACCCGGAGCTGGACGCGGTGCCGGCGCTGCGGGCGGCGGTGGAAAACGCGCTGAAGGACGCGGAAATGCTGAACTGAGGCGGAAAAGGGTATTTTGCGCTTGCTTTTCGGATAAAATTAAACTAAAATATCGGTAATGCGCATGACTTGGGCAAAACGGCGGGCGCGCTCTTGCCGTCTGCCGCAGGTCGGCGGTCATCAGGGAGGAAAAGATATGGAAAAAAAGGCGTATTTCGTGCAGCGCCCCCGCGTCGGCGATGATCTGCGCGCGCCGCATCGGGCGGAGGACGAGCGGGCGTATGAGGTCGCCAAAATAATAACGCTCTATCATATCGACTATGAGAATTTTTATCACGACATGCTGGTGTGGCGGCAGTTCATCGAGGACGAACGGGCGCTCTGCGCCGAGGAGCCGGTGCTGCGCTGCCTTGCCGTGCAGAGCCGCCGTTCGGACGGCTGTATTTTGGTCGTGCCGGAAGGCGAGGGCAATGTGAAATTGGCGGCGTTCGTGCCGCGCATCGAAACGGAGTAGCTTTTCCGAAGCTTCAGACACGGTGTAAGTGAATAAGAGATAGCTTTCCGGGACATGCTCCCGGAAAAAAATTGCCCTCCGCGCACGGCGAGCGGCTGTTGAGGGATTTGGCGGCGGCAATGAAATGGGACGAGAGGCTTACCGCCGTATTTAAAAAGATAGACAACGTGAAAAACATTAAAAACGAGGTTTTGCAGACGCTTTGACAGCGCCCGCGCGCAGGTTTGGGTTGACTTTTGGCGGGGCGCGTGCTAAAGTAAATACGTCAAATAAAATGAAAGGAGGTCGTCAATGATGAACGGGAAAATGACAGTCAAAGCCGAATATTGCGTGACGACCTCGGTTTGCGGGCTTTAAAGCCTTAGAAACGGATAATATTCGTATGCCGCGGCGTCCTTGCCGCGGCATTTTTGTATTTTTACGTCGCCGCGGCGCGGTCACGGCGGTTTTATCCTTAAGCGTCTGCGAGCCGGGGAGTCATGTGCGGCTGAATGAAAGCGAGCAGGTGCAAATCGCCCCGAAAAAATTACGGAGGAGCAACAAATGAGTGAAAATAAAAATGAGATCCGCTTGGAAAAGATAACCTTTGACAATTATGGCAGGATAGTAAAGCTGGGGGTCGCCAAAGCGCAGAGAAGCTTTGTAGCAAGCAATTCGCGCAGCCTGATCCACGCCTATATATGGACCTCGATGGGCAAGCACGCCTATCCCTTCGGCATCTATCTGGGCAAGAAGCCGATCGGCTTTGTGATGATTGGCTACGACGGCTATGAGGACGGCGAGCCGGAGTTTATGAAAAAAACTTATTTCATCTGGCGTTTTATGATAGACAGGCGCTATCAGGGCAGAGGCTACGGCAGGGAGGCGTTCCGGCAGGCGATGGACTTTGTCAGAACGCTCCCGTGCGGCGAGTCGGAGATATGCTGGCTGAGCTATGAGCCGGAGAACGAGGCAGCGCGGCGGCTGTACGCTTCCTTCGGCTTTGTCGAGGCGCCGGAGAGCTATAAGGAGGGCGAGGAAATGCCCGCGATACTGCGGCTGTGACGCCGCGCGCAGATGGCAACCCTGACAGGAGGAATGCACCGATGGAGGAGATCAGAACGGCGCGTCTTGTTTTGCGGCAGTTCCGCGAGAGCGACCATGGCGACCTGTTTGAGCTGCTCTCGCAGCTTGAAAATGACGAGTTCGAGGGCTATCCGGGCATAACGCGCGAGAGCTGCGGGGAGCATCTGCTCGCCCGCCTCGGCTCGGAGGAATATCTTGCCGTCGAGCTGGCGGCGGAGGGCAGGGCTATGCGGCAATATCTATTGCGGGCTTCGCCCGTTTGAGGCGCGGGAGGTCGGCTATATCATCAATCGGGACTATCGCCGGCAGGGCTATGCGGCGCGACGCGCTGACGGCGGCAGAGGAGCTGTTCCGTCGGGGGACGCACAGGATATATGCGGAGTGCGACCCGCGCAACGAGCCGTCGTGGCGGCTGCTGGAGCGCGTCGGGCTGCGGCGCGAGGCGCATTTTCGCCGGAATATTTATTTTCATCGGGGCGAAAACGGCGCGCCGCGCTGGAAGGATACCTTTGTATACGCCTTGACGGCGGAGGAGCGGGGGCTTGTTCCCGCCGAATAAGGCAGACCGCTTCCGTCAACGCACCCACCAAGGCTCCCTTGTGCAAAGGGCGCGACAAGCTCCGCAAGCATGCCGACGGCAGTCCCGCTTTGGCTTACGGGAGAAATATCGTTCAGCTCTTTTATGCTTTGATGCGGCTTGTGTTATTCCGGGCTTTTTGCTATAATATCGCGGTCAGGACGGGAAAAGCAGGAGGCAATGACAAAGCGATAACAGGAGTAATAATGATGCCAGATTACAGTGACAAGTCGGCGGTTTCAACCGCATCCGGATAAGATTATCAGTATGTTATTTTGCAAATCACTCTGAAGGAGAAGTTCATTGGGACCGGATTGGGCAATCTTACAAAATTGGAAAAGTGCATCAACGATTAGGCAAAAAAGGGTTATCGGCTGCATACGATCATAACCGCGAACGGCGGAAGCAAGGGCTTTATAGGCGGCGGTCGAATTCAGGCAACGATGGTATTTTAAAAAATAATTTGACTTGGACACTTGCACTCCGCAGAAAAACCACCCGCAAGGGTGGTTTTTTTGACGCAAAGCGCAGACTTATATCCGCGGGAAGCGGGGGTCGTCTGTCCGGTCAAGAAGATAATCGACGCTGCAGCGGTAATAATCCGCCAGCTTGACAAGCACCTCGGCGGTCAGGGCGATGGCGCCGGTTTCGTATTGGGAATAGGTATTTTGAGAGATATGGAGCAGTTCGGCGATCTCTCGCTGCCTGATGTCGCGGTCCTCTCTGATGCTTCGCAGATTTTTGTAAACCATAATGATAACCTCCGCTATCATTATGTGATATCTGTAATACAGATATTGACTTTTATCTGTAATACAGATATAATTAACTTAAAACATAGAGAAAGAGGGGTTTTATGGCGAAAATACTTAGCATCACAGCGGAGGCGATCTCCATCGGCATGGACAACGGTGAGCTGAAGGAGGTGTCTGTCGGCTCGCTCAACTTTGTTCCCCATGTGGGCGACGAGGTCGAGATATTCCAGACCGCAGACCGCATAATCGTTTCCAAGCTGGAAAAGAAGGCTGCCGAGCGGCACGAGCCGCAGCCGGCGGCGCAGCAGATACCAAATATCATCATAAACAACGCCAACAGCAACGTGAACACGAACGTAAACGGCGTCGGCGGCATGGTGGGAAGACCCAGAAACAAATGGACGGCATTTCTTTTGTGCCTGTTTTTGGGCTTTGTAGGCGCGCACAAGTTCTATGATGGAAAGACCGGCATGGGCATTCTCTATATTTTCACGGTCGGCTTGTTTGGGATAGGAATCATTATCGACCTGATAGCGATATTGGCAAAGCCCAATCCTTATTACGTATAACGCGCCCGACAGGGCGGTGCTTTAGGGCTGCAAGGCGGAGGAACAGCTTTCTCTGCCTTGCGGTCTTTTTTGCGCTCGCTCCGGCGGGGCAAGTTTTTGCTTGAAAAGCGGGTGATATATGTTATAATGGAGCCAAGCCGCAAGAGAAGCACGGTGCTGACGGCAAAGAGATCACCCCTCTTGACGATCCCTCGGCGCATCGAGGGCGCGCTGCGGAGCCGCGGCGTTTGATTTGCTTCCCGTCACGGAGGAGGAGATACACATGCTTGAGCAATACTTTTATATCGAACCGGAGACGGCGCGGGAGCTGCTGCGGCAGGTGCAAAGCATGACGCCGCAGAGCCGGGGCATCGACCGCCGGGCGTTCCTCATCGGGGGCTACGCCGTACTGGCGACGGAGCGGCTGAAGCTGCGGAACGTGGACGTGCGCGACGACGGGCTGGAGCATCTGAACGCCGTCATTCGGACGCTGGCAGAGCTGCACGCGCGCGGCGTGCGGGCAGTGCCGCTGCTGGGCTGGTGCTGCGAGGAGGACTCGCCGGACGGGCGCGGCTATCTCTTCGCCCAACGGGCAAAGGGCAGCGAGCTTTACGACGACGCGGCGATATGCCCGCTGGAGGTCTGGACGCAGGGGCGCGGGGAGGTCTATCTGAGGAGCGACCTCGACGCGGGGGAATATATCCTCGCGCGCACCGCCGCCATAGCGGACGTGCCGCAGGAGCATTTTGACCGCTTTATCGCGGATATCCTCGCCGTGCTGGAGCGCGATATCCTGATAGATTTTCACGGCAAGAGCAATTTCTTTTACGACGAGCGTGAGGGATTTCAGCTCATCGACCTCGACGCGCATACGGACTGGTATTACGGGCTGACGCGGGAGCGTATCGACTCCCGCGAGGCGGCGGCGCTGGGAGGCTTTGTGCCCTGCCATTTTGCGGAGGGGACGCAGGCGTTTGCCGCCGTCGCGCTGGCGGAGCGGGCGATGCTTGCGCTGGACGCGGCGGAGCGGCGGAGGCTTGCCCGCGACAATCTGCGGATATTTGAAAAATGCCGGCTCGCCATGCTGCGCTGCGGCATCGGGGAGGCGGCGGTCGCCGCCGCGCTGAGGCGGCTGCGGATATTCGGACGGGAAGAATGAAGGAGGCTGCGGACATGTACGAAAGGCTGGAAACGGAGCATCTGACGCTGCGGAAGGCGGCGCCGGGCGATTTGCACAGCATATGGGAAAACGTGTGGAAAAACGAGCGCATCGCGGAGATGATGCTCTGGCAGCCGACGCGCACTCTTGAGGAGGCGGAGGACAGGCTGGCGCGCACCATCGCTTATCAGCAGGCGTATCATGCATGGTTCATCTGCCTCAAGGAGACGGACGAGGCGATCGGCTTTGCGGGCGTGCGCGAGGACAGACCGGGCACCTGGGGAGAGAGCGGCATCTGCCTTGCGGAGGCGCACCAGAACCGCGGCTATGGCAAGGAGGTGCTGCGGGCGCTGGTGGAGCTTGTTTTCACCGAGCTGGGCGGCAGGCGGTTTCTTGCCTCGTGCTTTCATGAAAACGCGCGCTCCGCGGCGGTGATCCGCTCGCTGGGCTTCCGCTTTGCGGGGAGCCGCGAGGAGGAGCGCAAATGGGACGGGCGGCGGTACGTTTCCGACTGCTACGAGCTGCTGCGCGGGGAATAGGCGAGCCACTGAAAATTTAAGAATGAATAATTGCGGTGCGGCTCCGCCGCGAATGATATGTTTGCCTGCGGCAAATGTTCGGCAGCGCAGGGCAGGCGCCCCGTCCTGCCGTCCGACGGAAGAGGGTTGCTTCGTTGCGGCGGGAGATAAACCCCCGCCCTACCGTGCGCGGACGAAAGAATGCGCGCTCAAAGCTCGCTGATGCTCGCCTCGCATGCCTTCCCCCGATGGGGGAAGGCGTCGCCGCAAGGCGACGGATGAGGGGATAACTGCACGAATTTATATTCCGCAAGTCTGATCGATTTACGGGGGACGCGGTGATTTATCCGGCAAAAAACCAACGCTCCGGCGAAAGCTCGCCGGAGCGTTTTGCAGCGTTATGCACTTTTATTGCATGCGTCATGCGGCCGCGCCCTCATTTTCTCATGAACAGCACGCCGAGGGTGTCGGGCCCGCAGTGGGTGGTGACGGTCAGCCCCGCGGTGGTCTCCAGCACCTCGTCAAAGTACGGCGCAAGCTCCTGCACGAGCCGCTTTGCCGCCTCGACGGTTTCGCGCTCGCGGCAGGTGTGGGTGACGAACACGCGGTGCGGGTCGATGTCCTCGCGTCCGCTCAGCCGGTCGCGGATATAGTCCAAAATCACGCTGTCGATCGCGCCGCGGTATTTCTTGCCCGGCTCCATCGCGCCGTCGCGCACCTCGATGCAGGGCTTGAGCTTCATCAGATTGGCGCCGAACCTCGCCAGCGCCGAGCAGCGCCCGCCCTTGTGCAGATATTCGAGGCTGTCTATGACAAAGCTCGCCTCCACCTTGGGCGCCAGCTTGCGGCACGCCTGCGCGATCTCGGCGGCGCTCAGCCCCTGCCGCGCCAGCTCCGCCGCGTGCAGCACCAGCAGCCCCTGACCGGTAGAGAGGTTGCGCGAGTCCACGACATGCACGCCGCCCAGCTCCTCTGCCGCAACGCAGGCGTTCTGATGCGAGCTGGAGAACAGGGCGCTGATATTGAAATGCACGACTTCATAGCCCTGCTCGCGCCACGGACGGAAAAAGTCCGTGTATTCCTCGACATTGACGGCGCTGGTCTTGGGCAGCGTGCCCGTGCGCGCCACAAAGTCGTATATGTCCTCCGGCACGGCGGAAACGCCGTCCTTGCGGATATCCTCGCCGAAGGCGACGGATAGCGGCACTACGCCGATGTCGAACTTCTGCACCAGCTCCGGCGATAGGTCGCAGGTGCTGTCAGATGTTATTTTTATTTTCATATTATCACCTGTTCATTATAAAAACTGAAGCGACAAAATGCTACGGGGAATATAATAATAAATTCCCGCGCTTTTGTCAAGCGGTTGCGCTGCTCGGCGCGGGTGTGGTATAATGCATGCGCAGAAACTTTGCTGCGCAAAGCTTTGGCGGCTTCGCCGCCTGCTCGCTGCGCGTCTTGACGGTTTCGCAAAAATGCCCTTGCAAGCAAGCATTTTTGCTCATGGTATAATGCAAGCGCAGGATTTCCCTGTCGGGAAATACGGAAAGCTGGGCTTTCCTCACGGGCTTTGCGGTGTGCGGCGACGCCGGAGGCGACATATCTCTGGCGGGAAGAACTCTCCCTGCGATTGGGCACACAGGCAAGCCCGATATGACAGCCAAAGATATAAGGAATGATATAAATAAACAACGGAGAGAAATGGGATATGGACGAGAAAACGACCGCAAAACGCGAAAAACGCCAAAACGGGATATGGCGGCTGTTGAGTTGCCTGTACGGAGCGACGATGGGAATATTTGTTGTTGTCCTGCTGTACCGGCGAGCGCCGGAGCTGCTTGAATGGGATACGGCGTCAATGCTGGCGGCGATTTTGGCTGCGCTGGTCTTCCTGTATTTTATCCAATGCTTGCTGCATGAGCTGGGGCATCTGGCAGGCGGTCTGCTTTCGGGCTACCGCTTCGGCTGGCTTCGGGTGTTCAGCCTGATGCTGATGCGGCGGGATGGGCGGCTGCGGCTGCGGCGGCAGCGGATAAGACTCATGTCCTATATGGGCGAATGCTTTATGTTTCCGCCTTTTGGCAAGGGAGAGGCTGCGCCTTCTGCCATGTTTTACCTCGGCGGCGCGGCAGCCAACCTTGTCTCGGCGCTGATTTTCGGCGCGGCAGGGCTGTGGCTGACGCACGGGCTGCTCTCGGCGTTTCTGCTGCTGGCAGCCGTCGATGGACTGCATCACGCGCTGTGGAGCCTCGTGCCGAGGATATATCGCGGCGTAATGAACGACGCCGCCAAGCTGCGCGCACTGCGCCGCGACCGGACAGCGCGGTGGGAGGCGCGGCTGCAGGCTTCGCTGCTCGGCAAGCTCATCGACGGCGTGCGCCTGCGCGATATGCCGGCGGAGTGGTTTGAGCTGCCGGATTTCATAGCGCCGGACAGCGAAGAGGGCAGGGCGATGAAGCTGCGTCAGAGCAGTCGCCTGCTGGACGCGCATCGCTTTGACGAGGCGGCGCAGAGGCTGGCAGAACTGCTGACGGATGAAGGACTTGCCGGAACGCTGCGCACGCTGGCGGAGGAGGATCGCGCGGCGCTGGCGCTGCTGGGCTATGGCAAGGCGGAGATAATGCCCGGGGAGGACGCCGCACAACTGCTGAAGCGGGAAATTTGCTCCGTCCTTCGCACGGAGTATATCCGCGCCCTGCTTCAGCGCGGCGATTCTGCCGAGGCGGCGCGGCTGCGAAAAAGGCTTGAGCACGCAGCGGCACAGAGCCTCTTTTCCGCAGACGTGGAGATAGAGCGCGAGCTTGCCGCCATGGCGGACGAGCTTGCTCGTCGGCGCGGGATATTGCCCGCTTCCGGTGCATTTTAAAGAGGGTTGGATATAGCGCGAAGGACGTGTGCGTGCGGAATGCAGTCAAGCAATCGTAAAGCTCCGAATGATGCAGAGCCGCGAGTTTGCACAGACAGAAAACCGGAAGGGCTTTGCCTGCAGGTGTTACAGCCCGGAAAAGGAATTGTACCCGTTCTGCGATTGCTCGGGCGCCCGTGCCGTTATGCGCGTTATTGCCTGAAATCATCATTTCCGGAGGAATACATATGAGCTCAAACAAAAGCAATCGTCTGAAAAAGGCGGCGGGACTCGCCTTTACCCTTGTGATGTGGATGGCTGTCGGCGCCGCGAGCGGCGTGCTGCTGATGACGCGGCTGCGCCCCGAGGACATGCCGCCGCTGCGCTGGGCGCTGCTGCTGGGCGGGCTGCTTCTGGCGCTGTACTTCGCCATTTTTCTGCAAATCGTCGTTCACGAGGCGGGGCATCTGGTCTGCGGGCTGCTTTCGGGCTACCGCTTCAGCTCCTTCCGCGTGCTGAACCTTACCTTTGTGCGCGGCGAGGATGGGCGCGTGCGTCTGCGGCGGTATTCGCTGGCGGGCACAGGCGGTCAATGCCTCATGGATCCGCCGGAGCTGCGCGGCGGGCGCATGCCCGTGGTGCTGTACAATCTTGGCGGCGTGATATTCAACCTTCTTGCCTCCGCGCTGTTCGGCGCGGCGGGGCTGCTGACGCGGGGATTTCTTTCCGCGGCGCTGCTCATCGCGGCATTGGTCGGGGCGGCGCTGGCGCTGATGAACGGGCTGCCCTTTGATTTCGGCGGCGTCGCAAACGATGGCTGCAACACCCGTGAGCTGCTGCGCGAGCCGGAGGCGACGCGGGCTTTCTGGCTCCAGCTCAAGACGGCGGAGCGGCTTAATGCGGGCGTACCGCTGCGCAAGCTGCCGGAGGAATGGTTCGCCATGCCGGAAAAGATGGACAGAGCCATCACCGCCGCCGTCGGCGGGCTGGCGTACGAACGGCTGCTGGACGAGGAACGGTACGCCGAGGCTGCCGCCCTTGCCTGCGAGCTGCCGCAGCGCGCGCCGGGGATGCTGGAGCTGCACCGCGCCATGCTGGCAAATGACCGCGTCGCGCTGGCGCTGCTGGGCTATGGCGAGGCGGAGCCGCCCGCGCCGACAAAGGAGCAGGCGCGGGTGCTGAAGGCAATGCGCACGCATCCCTCCGTAATGCGGACGGAGTATATTAGCGCCCTGCTGGAGCGCGGCGATTCTGCCGAGGCGGCACGGCTGCGGGAGAAGTTCGAGCGCGCGGCGGCGCGGCACCCGTCCTCCGCCGAGCTGGAGTCCGACTGGCGGCTGATGGCGCTGGCGGACACGCGGGCGGAGGAAAAAGAAGGGCTTGGGGCAGGGAAATCCGACAACTATTAGTATAATAAATGCAATATATTATAAAAAGGAGCGAGACATGGAGCTTAAACAAGGGCGGCCGGAGAGCGGCGCGGGGCGCGAGGACAAGGAAATGCGGGTCTACGATCTGCTGGACAGGCTGGGCCTCGAGTACATGCGCGTGGATCACGCGCCGGCGACCACGATGGAGGTCTGCCGCGAGATCGACCGCGTGCTGGAGGCGACGATATGCAAGAACCTCTTTCTCTGCAACCGCCAGCAGACGGAGTTTTTTCTGCTGATGATGCCGGGCGACAAGCCCTTCAAGACGCGCGAGCTGGGCGCGCAGATCGGCTCCTCGCGCCTGTCCTTCGCCGGCGCGGAGCATATGGAGCGGCTGCTGGATATCTCGCCCGGCTCCGTCAGCGTCATGGGGCTGATGAACGACTGTGAGGGGCGCGTGCGGCTGCTGGTGGACGAGGACGTGCTGCGCGGCGAGTATCTCGGCTGCCACCCCTGTGTCAACACCTCCAGCCTACGCCTGCGGACGCGGGACGTGCTGGAGCTGTTTTTGCCGGCGGTCGGGCACGGCTATGAGCCGGTGCGACTGAGCGGCGAGGAGCGGGAATGAATAATTGCGGTGCGGCAAAATGGCCGCACCGCAATTTTCCTTACAGTCTTTAATTTGCCCTTTCGCCTATTTTCCCGTGCGGATGTAGGTCAGGGCGCGCTGGAGCTGGGCGTCGATGAGCGTATCCTCGCTGAAATATTGCTCCAGCAGCGAATTTATCAGCCGTGCGTCCTCCGCCGTGCTGCCGCGGGAGCGGGAAAGCCCGTGCGTGAGGCGCAGCGCGTCCAGCGCGGTTTGCAGCGCGGAGTCAAAGCGATACGCCTTTTCCCGCTCGCCCAGATAGCCCAGCGCCGTCAGCGCCCGCGAAAGCCGCTCCGTATCGTCGGAGCAGTTGCCGGGATTGAGCGCGATCTCACGCAGGGAAAACCGCTCTGATACGGGGCGCTGCCCGATGTAATTCTGCACCTCGATATCCGGCTCCAGTCCCTTTTCGTTATAATCGTGCCGCGCCGCCGGAATGAGCTGCAGCGAGGTGACGACGACGGCGGAGCCGTCGTCCAGCACCACATGGTACTGTCCGCGCGCCTTGCCGTAGGTATAGGTGCCGATCGCTGTCGCGCAGCCGATGTCCGTCAGCCCCGCCATGACGATCTCCGCGGCGCTGGCACTGGACTTGTCCACCAGCAGCACGAGCTTGTCGAGCTTTGCGCCCGTGCCCTCGGTGGTGATCACGTCCCAGTCCATCTCGCCGTTTGCGTCCTTAAAGCCGACGCCGAAGCAGACCTCCGACACCGGCGCCAGCGCGTTTATCACGTTAAAGGCGATTTCTATGCTGCCGCCGGTATTGCCGCGCAGGTCTAAGATGAGATTTTTGATCCCTTCCTTCTGCATCGCCTTCAGCGCCTCGACAAAGCGCAGAAAGCCCGCCTCGGTGTCGAAGCCGTTGTATTTCATATAATATATGTCCTTCTCCAGCTTTTTGGAGGAGAACTCCGGCGTGCCGATCTGCACGCGGCGCAGGATAAAGGTGAGACGCTCGCCGCCGCGCAGCACCACCAGCTCGGCAAAGGTGTCCTGCTCGCCGCGCAGGAGGTCGGCGGTCTTGTCAAAGCCGAGTCCGGCGGTCAGCGTGCCGTCCACCGAATAAATAACGTCGCCCTCGCGCACGCCGGCGCGGTAGGCGCTGCCCGCCTCGTTGACGGCGGTGATCACCGGCGTGCCGTCCTCGTTCTGCGAGACCGTCAGCCCGACGCCGACATAGTTTGCGCGGACGGTCAGCTCGTCGTACATTCCCGCGGGAATGTACATGGTGTATTCGTCATAGCCGGAGAGCATGCTGAACATAAGCTGCTCGTACAGCCCGGGATTGGCGCCCAGCAGCGCGATCAGAGCGTCGCGCAGAGGCTCGTCCCCCTCCTCGGAATAGAGGCTGTAAGCCTTTATGAACTCGCTCGTTTCCATCAGTATCTCATACTGCTCCTCCGGACTGAAGGCAAGCGAAGTGAGGCAGGACGCGGCAAACGCCAGCGTCAGTGCGAGGGCAAGTATCCTTCTGAACATACCGTTTTCCTTTCTTTACATATGCTCCGGCGCGGAAACGCCAAAGGTGGAGAGCGCCGCGGCGATGACCGAGGCGGTGCGGCGGCAGAGCATGATGCGCGCGTCGCGCAGCTCCGGCGTCGCCGCGTTTTTGATATGGCATTCGGTGTAAAAGCGGTGGAAGGCGGCGGCAAGCGCCGCGGCATAGCGGTTCATGCGCGATGGCTCGCGGCTCTCCGCCGCAAGGCGGATCTCCTCCGGCAGGCGGGACAGCTCGCGGATCAGATCAAGCTCCGGCTCCGCGGTCAGCAGCGCGGCGTCGGGCGCGGCAGGATCGGCGCATATGCCCTCCTGCTCCAGCGCCCGCAGAATGCTGCATATGCGCGCGTGAGCGTACTGCACGTAGTACACGGGGTTTTCGCTGTCGCGGCGCACGGCAAGCCCGAGATCAAACTCCAGGTGGGTGTCGTGGGCACGGGAATTGAAGAAATAGCGCGCCGCGTCCACGCTGATCTCGTCCAGCAGGTCGCTGAGGGAGATCGCCTTGCCGGTGCGCTTGGACATGCGCACCACCTCGCCGTCGCGCATCAGCCGCACGAGCTGCATCAGCACGATCTCCAGTCTGTGGCTGCCATCCAGCCCCAGCGCGTCCAGCGCGTATTGCAGGCGGGCGACGTGCCCGTGGTGGTCGGCGCCCCAGATGTTTATCACGCGGTCAAAGCCGCGCTTTTCAAATTTATTGCGGTGATAGGCGATATCGGCGGCAAAATAGGTGTAAAAGCCGTTGGCGCGGCGCAGCACGTCGTCCTTCTCCGCGCCCATCGCGCTGGTGCGCAGCCAGAGCGCGCCGTCCTGCTCGTAGGTGTGCCCGCGGCGCGTCAGCTCGTCCACCGTCTCGGCGACATAGCCGCTCTTGTGCAGCTCTGACTCGTAAAACCAATTATCATAATGTATCTTATAGCGTCCGAGGTCTGCCTGCATCTTGGGAATGTTGACCTCCAGCCCGAAGCGGACAAGCTCCTCCTGCCGCTCCTCCTCTGTCAGCTCCATGGGCGCCGTGCCGCGCGCGTCAAGAAAGCGCCGCGCGATCTCGCGGATATCGTCGCCGTGATAGCCGTCCTCCGGAAACTCCACCGCCTCCTCGCCCAGCACAAGCTGGCGGTAGCGGGCGTCGATGGACTGCCCGAACTTCTCTATCTGATGTCCGGCGTCGTTGACGTAAAACTCGCGCGTGACCTCGTCGCCGGCGCGGGACATCACCTCCGCGAGGCTGTCGCCCAGCACGCCGCCGCGGGCGTTGCCCATGTGCATCGGTCCGGTGGGATTGGCGGAAACAAACTCCACCATCACCTTTTCCGGACGCTCCTTGCGGCTTTTGCCGTAGTCCGCGCCCTCGGCGCCGATGGATGCGAGCACCTCCTCGAACCAGCGGTGCGCAAGGCGCAGGTTGATAAAGCCCGGACCCGCGACCTCGGCGGAGGAAAAAAGACTGCCCTCCAGCTCCATGTGCGCGCACACCGTCTCAGCGACCGTGCGCGGCGGCAGGGCAAAGCGTTTGGCGTTCTGCATGGCAAAGCCGGAGGCATAGTCGCCGTTTTTGATATCCTTGGGTATCTCCACCTGCGGCTCCGCCGGCTCCGTCTGCGGCAGCGCCCCCGCCGCCATGGCGCGGCGGCACGCCTGCGCGATCAGCTCCCGCGCCTGCTGCTCTGCGATAAGGATATGGTTCATATTCTTTCTCCCCCTGCTTCCGTTATATTCACCCGCAGATGGTTCATGGCGCTCACGGCGCCGCCCACCTCGATGGCGTATTTTACGTCGAGGCTCCCGCCCCGGTCGGTCATGCGGCTGACGATGTCGTGCGTATACACCGAAACGGTCAGCCCGCCCAGCTCGGTGCCATAGATGCTGTTATGCGGCTTGCGCCGCTCGAAAACAAGGCTGAAGGGGTGCGCGCCGCTCCGCATGACGGAGACCTGATCGCGCCCGATGCCCAGCGTCGTTTTCGCGCCCGGCAGCCCGGTCAGCTCGCTTTCGTCATAACGCACAAAATACCTGCCGTCTTTTTTGTAAAAAATGCCCTCGGTGACGAGCGTTATGTTCTCGTCGTCAAAGCCTTCGGCCTGCTGGAGGCCGCGAATAGATACGATTACGTTTTTTTTCATAAAAACAGGCGTCCTTTTTTTGTTATTCTGACCAAAGAAGCAAAGCTTCCATATGATGTATAATAACACATTTATTGAAAAAAGCAAAACAAATCCTTGCGGAATTGTTCAAATCGTGAAATTTGCGGAAAACTGCCTTTTTTTCCTTGAAACCGCGCGTGATTTATGTTATGGTTCGTATAGTGGTAAATTTGGCTTTTTTTGAGAAAGGCGCAAAAAAAGCCGGAAAAACGCCGTTTAAGGAGAATGAGATGAAAGTACGAATTACGGAAACCGTGACCAGGGACGCAAATCAGTCCCTCATCGCCACCCGCATGCCTATCAGCGACTTCCTGCCCGCACTGGAGCTGCTGGACAAGGTAGGCTACTACTCTCTGGAGTGCTGGGGCGGAGCCACCTTTGACTCCTGCCTGCGCTATCTGGACGAGGATCCGTGGGAGAGACTGCGGACGATCCGCAAGCATGTCAAGAACACCAAGCTGCAGATGCTGCTGCGCGGACAGAATGTGCTGGGATACAAGCATTATCCCGACGACATCGTCCGCGCCTTCGTGCGCAAGAGCGTGGAGAACGGCATCGACATCATTCGCGTGTTCGACGCGCTGAACGACCTGCGCAATATCGAGACCGCCGTGGACGAGGGTCTCAAGCGCGGCGCCGAGGTGTCCGGCGCGCTGTGCTACACCGTCAGCCCGATCCACGATATCCCCGCTTTTGTCAAGCTGGGACGCGAGCTGGAGAAGATGGGCTGCCAGACCATCACCATCAAGGACATGGCGGGCATCATGAGTCCGGAGGAGACCTTCAAGCTGGTCAGCGGGCTCAAGGATGCCGGCATCAAGGCGCCCATCGTCGTGCATACCCACTGCACCACCGGCATGGGAGCCATGACCTGTCTCAAGGCGGCGGAGGCGGGCGCAAGCGTCATCGACTGCGCGCTCTCCGCGTTTGCCAACGGCACCAGCCAGCCCGCCACCGAGACCATGAGCTATGTGCTGCGCGGCATGGGCTATGACACCGGCATCGACGAGCGTCTCGCCTTTGAGGCGAACCGCCTTTTCCGTCCCATCCGCGACAAGGCGCTGGAGACCGGACTGCTCAACCCCGCCATCATGGCGGTGCGCCCCGACGCGCTGACCTTCCAGGTGCCGGGCGGCATGCTGTCCAACCTCATGTCCCAGCTCAAGGCGCAGAACGCGCTGGACCGTCTGCCGGAGGTGCTGGACGAGGTGCCCCGCGTGAGAGAGGATCTCGGTTATCCGCCGCTGGTCACGCCGTCCAGCCAGATGGTGGGCGTGCAGGCTGCCGCCAACGTGCTGGCGGGCGAGCGGTATAAGAGCATTTCCAAGGAGATCGTGGCGTACCTGCGCGGCGAGTACGGCAGAGCGCCCGGCAAGATATCCACCGAGCTTTTGAAGAAGGCGCTCGGAGACGAGCAGCCCATCGAGTGCCGCTTTGCCGACACGCTGAAGCCCGGTCTGGAGGAGGCAAAGCGCGAGATCGGCGCGCTGGCGCGCTCGGAGGAGGACGTGCTCTCCTACGCCATATTCCCCGTCGTGGCGGAGAAGTTCTTCCAGACCCGCGAGGAAAAAGAAAAGCATACCGTAAAGTATACGATAAGCAAGATGGAGTAAGGGGGAAGGATAATGAACAGCATCAACATACCTCAGGCTCTCGGCATTTCCCTGCTCGGCATGGGCATCGTGTTCCTGATGCTCGCCGTTCTCTGGGGCGTCGTCGCCCTGATCGGCGCGACGATGAAGCGCCCGACTCCCGTTCCCGCCGCCGCCGGCGCGGCGCTTGCCGCCTCCTCCGCGGAAAAGGCGGCAAAGGCTCCGGCGTTCCCCCGCGACAGCGTAGATACCTATGACGTTCCCGACGAGGTCGCCGCAATGCTCATGGCGATCGTCGCCGACGCCTCCGATATCCCGGCGGAGGAGCTTGCATTCAAGAGCATCAAGGAGATAAAGGCATGAAGTACAAAATATCACTTAACGGAAAAACCTACGAAATAGAGGTAGAGCGCGGCGAGGCCGTGCTGGTAAGCTCTTATGACACGCCTGCGGCGGCTGCCGCGCCGGCTCCCGCCGCTGCCGCGGCTCCCGCTGCGGCTCCTGC
>JAFTDT010000031.1 GCA_017453985.1 Clostridia bacterium | reverse complement strand
GACGCCGATATTCAGATATCCGGCAAAGGTCACCCAAATGAGATACGGTATCTGCAGCTTGCCGGCAAGCTCATCGACTCTGCGGAACTGCATAATCATGGCGAGTATCAGCCCCCAGAGCACCAGCAGCCACAGCGCGGCAAAGCCGAACGCCTGCATGTTGAAGAAAATGATGCTCCAGAAGAAGTTGAAGGCAAGCTGGATAAGATAGAGCTGCAGCCCGCGCGTGCGCGCCGCAGAGTCCGGCGCGAGATGCACCCTCGCCGCGCTGAAGCCCATCAGGGCGTAGAGCAGCACCCAGACGATGGGGAAAAGGATAGCGGGCGGGGAGAGGGGAGGCTTTTCAACAGAGACCTTGTATATCTCCGTGCCGCTTCGCGTCAGCAGCCCCGCCACGGCGCCGACGATTTCCGTGCCGACGATCCACGCCGCATAGGTTTTCCAATGTTTTTTCATAAATCATCACCCGCTAATAGGATATGCGGGTATATATGTAATTTATACGTGCTTATTTCAGCGCCGCGATGCGGAATATCATATCCGGAATTACCGTGCTGCGCACGCGCTTGTATTTGTTGTCAAGCGCCTCGCTTCTGCCGAGCAGCGGAGCGCCCGTTGCGGAGTTGTCCGAAACGACGAGCAGCGCAATCGACGGAACCTCAAACAGCTCCGCAAGCGTGTAAAAGGCGCTCGTTTCCATCTCGATAAGCTCCGCGCCGGTGGCGCGTATCTCGTCAAGATGCGAATATTCCAGCGCGATGGAGTCCGTGCAGAAGACCTTTCCCATCCGCAGCTCATAGCCGCTTTTTTGAGCGAGCGCGGTTATCTCGCGGATATACTCTGCGTTCGGATATACCTGCTCAAAGGGCATGATGCGTTCAGGCAGTCTGTCGCGCAGATACTTGTCTGCGTAAACACCGGATATGCATACCTCCGGCGTGCAGAAGTCGCCCACGTCAAAGCCGGGGACGAGGCTCCCCACCGCGCCGACAAAAATGAGCCTGCGGAAGCGTAGCTCGGCGCAGACAATGAGGTGGTCGATCAGATTGCACGCGCCGGAGGCGGTCTGCGCCCAGGCGACGCGCACTCCGTCCCGCTCTGCCAAAAAGCCGGAAAAATACGAATGCTGGGCGAGCGGAGTTACGGTATAGCCCTCGTCCTTGATTATCTTGTCCGGCTTCCAGCCCGGCGCGACCACCAGCGCGTCATATTCCGTTTCCGGCTCAAAGCCGAATATTTCACGGCTCATATAGCCGGAGTTGTATTTTTTCATATTCTCCAAAATTTGAATAAGTCTTTCTTTCATATGTCGTTAGCCTTTCAATTTCGATTTCCTCGGAGCGGGCAGCTCCGGATATATTGCGTCGAGCAACTTGCGCAGCAGCTCGCGGTCGTCCAGCTCCTCCACGAGCAGCATCGCCTTCGCGCCCTCATAAGGAAGCTCCGTCTGCGCCTCTGGCAGCAGCGCCAGCGCAGCGGGAACCGGCTTGACTAAAAAACGGTCGTCATAAATGCCGCCGATGACCTTGCCGCGGTAATAGATGATATATTCGCCCATCATCGGGCGGAAAGCGACCTCCTCCGCGCCGGAGAGCTGCTCCAAAACAAAATCCAGATATTCTCTGCTCGACGCCATTACTCACATGGTCACCGTGTAGCCGCTCGCCTGCAGACGCTCCAGCACCGAGCGTCCGTGCTCCTCGCCGCCGACCTCACAAGCGATATGCACGCTCGTTTCGTTGGGGTCGAGCCGCTCGGAGAGCTTGTCATGCTCTACGGAAAGTATGTTTGCTCCGGCGTCGGCGATGATGTTCAGAAGCTGCACCAGACTGCCCGGACGGTCTATGAGCGAGACGATGAAGCGTATGCGGCGGTGGCGGGCGACGAGACCGCGCTCGATGATGTTCTGCACGAAGCTTACGTCGATATTGCCGCCGGACATGACGCATACCACGCGCTTGCCGGCAACGTCCAGCTTGCCGCCGAGGACGGCGGCGAGGGGAGTGGCGCCGGCAGGCTCGACTATCTGCTTGCAGCGTTCCATCAGCAGCAGTATGGCATTGGCTATTTCTGCCTCGGAGACGGTCACAACGCCGTCGGCAAGGCGGTTGATGATGTCCACGGTGATGTCGCCCGGCGCCTTGACCGCGATGCCGTCCGCGATGGTGGAAACGCTGTTCGTGGTGACGAGACGCTTTTCCTGAAAGCTGCGGGCGATGGCGTCTGCGCCGGACGCCTGCACGCCGTATATTTGTATGCGCGGGTTGACTGCCTTGACTGCCGAGGCGACTCCGGCGAGCAGACCGCCGCCGCCCGCGGGCACGATGACAATGTCGGCATAGGGCAAATCAGAGAGGATTTCCAGCCCCAGCGTAGCCTGACCGGCGATGACGTCCGGGTCGTTGTACGGGTGCAGAAACTCCGCGCCCTCCTCGTTGCAGATGCGGCGCGCGGCGGCATATGCGTCGTCATAGCAGCTTCCCTCCAGCACGACCTTTGCGCCGTAGCCCTCGGTAGCCTGTACCTTGGCGATAGGCGCCGCCTTAGGCATGACGATGGTGGCAGGTATGCCAAATCGCCCTGCCGCGTATGCCACGCCCTGCGCGTGGTTGCCCGCCGAGGAGGCGACCACGGGGCGCTTGCTGCCGCTTTCTATCATCGCGGCTATCTTATTACTTGCGCCGCGTATCTTGAAGGAGCCGGTTTTTTGCCGATTTTCGCATTTCAGATAGATCTGTCCGCCGCTCATCTTGGAAAAGGTGGAGGAAAGGTCCAGCTCGGTGTGATGCAGCAGGGGCTTCAGCCGCTCTGCCGCGCGCTCGATATCGTTAAGAGAAATGTCCATAATATACCGCTCCTTATCGTAGGTTGTTAATATGATAATAACTTATTTTGCCGTGAAATTCAATATACATAAAAGGGGACTGCCGCGGGCAGTCCCCCTGAAGATACAGCGTGTCAGTCAGTGACTTCGTCGGTCACGACGCCGGAGATGTTGTCGCGCGAGGCGCAGAAGCTGCACAGGCGGGTGCGGTTACTTGCAATCGCCTGCTCGACGTCGCCGTAAGTGAGGCTCTCGCTGCGGTTCAGCGCGGAGCAGTCCTCATGCGTGTGATATACCTTGCCGAAGGGCGCCCAATATACGGTAGTATCGCCCAGAGCCTGCTCGGCGGCAGCCTTTTGCTCCTCGGAGACTGGGTTCCAGTCATAACCGGCAAGACCGCCGATGAGCAAGGCGATAATGGCGACGACCACGCAGATCGCCTTGGTCTTTTTGTCAAGATTTTTGTTGGTGAGCATGATGATGATCAGCGGCACGAATGCGATGATGCACACTATCACGCCCATGTTGTTCCAAAGCCAGAATTTGAGCTTGTTCTTTTCGGAAGCAGGGTCGATGTGATTTGCCTTTTTCCAGAGCTGCGCGCCGATAATGACACAGGCGAGGTCGAGGACTATCATGATGATGAGCTGCCACATCACGGGCAGGAAGGTCATGTTTATCTTGCCGAACACGATAAGCACGGCAAGCACCTCGAAGATTATTGCCGCTGCCCAGAGCACGACCGCGCCAATGCGCAGTCCCGTCGCGTTGCCGACCTCCGGCGCCGGCTTGGGCTGCGGCTTTGCCGCGCCGTTTTCACTTGCGGCAACGAGCTTGTGCGTTTTTTTCTCAGCCATAGTTTATTCCTCCGAACATCTTTAATTTGTATGTGCTTGCTATTATATTACCACGCCGTGTGACAATTCTCAACATTTTTTTGCTTTATTTGGGCACGATTTATTGACGTTTGAGATATACGGGTGTATAATGAATACAACACAAAAATGGAGGGATAACTATGGATATTTCGGCACTTCTCGGCACTATCATGTCATCTGACAGCATCAAAAACATGAGTCAGCTCACGAACGTATCCTCAGAGGGCGTGCAGGGCGTTCTCGGCTCTGCGCTCCCGTCTCTGCTCAACGGCGCGCTGGCGCAGTCCGAGGGCAGCGACACGGCGGAGGGCTTTGCCGGTGCGCTCACGCAGCACGCGGCGGTCGATACCTCTGATATAAACGCCTTCCTCGGCAACGTCGATATGGAGGACGGCGCGAAGATAGTCGGGCATCTGCTCGGCTCGGACTCGTCGGCGGTATTCAGCGAGGCGGCGAAAAAGGCGGGCGTCAGCGAGAAGGACAGCTCCAATATCCTTTCTGCGGCGGCGCCGCTGCTCATGAGTCTGCTGGGCAAGGAGACAGGCGCGCAGTCGCAGTCCGGCGCTTCCGGCGGCATCGCCGGCATCATGGGCGCGCTGCTCAAAAATGCGGATATGGGCAGCCTGCTTTCTGGTCTGCTCGGCGGCGGCATGACCGCTTCCGACGCCAAGGAGGAAAAGGACGAGAAGAAGGAGAAAAAGGGTCTGCTCGGCTCGCTTTTGGATTTGATCAAATAATCAGCAGATAAAGGACGCCGCAGCCTTGTGCGGCGTCCTTCTTATGAAAGGAGAAGTCTATGGATGCAATAAAGCGTATACAGGAAATGGAGACGGCGCTGGATGCAGGCGCCGCGGCGGTGAGCCGTATGGAGGAGGCGCTCGATGAGATGGATAGGCTCAAGGAGCGCATCGCGGCGCTGTCGGCTTATTACGGCAGTGAGGAATGGTTTAAGGATGTGGAAGCTCACAACGAGGAGCGTCTGCCGCCGGAGTTGAAATGCGGCGTGTTGTCCGAGGATCTCGCCTATGACCTGTTGACAGACGCACGGGCACAGGCGATAAGAATGCTGGAGACAGCGGCATATCTGCTGAAAAAGCTGTAAAAAAAAGTCACGGTGCAATACCGTGACTTTTTTAAAATCCCGCTTTACGCCAGCTTTTTCACCAAATCCTCCAGCGTTTCGTGCAGCGCCTCCTCAAAGGAGGGGTGCGGACGCATGGCGAGCAGGAGTTGCTCAGCGGTCATTTTATTGGCGATAGCCTGGCTTATCTGCGATATCATGTCGGAGCTGTGCTCGCACATGAGCTGCGCGCCGAGTATGCGGTGGTCGTCGGCATTTGCCACCACCTTCATAAAGCATCTGCCGCGGTCGGCTATCAGCGTGCGTGCATTGTCAAACATGACATGCTTGCCGCATTTGACAGCGACGCCGGCATCCTTTGCCTCCGCCTCGGTCATGCCGACGGAGGCTATCTCCGGACGGCAGTAGACGCAGCTCGGCACGATATTCATGTCGGTATGATTGGTCTTGCCGCATATCATATCCACGCAGGCGACGCCCTGTGCGGACGCAACGTGCGCGAGCTGGATGCGCGAGGACACGTCGCCGATGGCATATACGCCGGGCAGACTTGTGCGGTACTGAGCGTCCACCTTGATGGCGCGTCCGTTCATCTCCGGCGTCACGCCCTCGGCAAACAGCCCGTCGGTATACGGTCTGCGTCCGATGGCGCACAGCACGACCTCGCCCTCGGCGCAGCCGCTTTCGCCCTTGGCGGTGAAGTTTACCTTCATGCCGTCGGCGGTCTTTTCCACCGAGCTGACCATGGAGTTGGTATAGATGCTTACGCCCTGCTTTTTCAGGATGAGCGCGAGGTTTTGTCCCAGCTCGCGGTCAAGCCCCGGCAGCAGCCTGTCCAGCCCCTCCACAATGCTCACCTGACAGCCGAGGTCGCTGTAAAACGTCGCAAGCTCCACGCCGATGACGCCGCCGCCAATTATCACCATCGAGCGGAACAGCGTGTCCGCGCCCTCAAGGATATCGTCGGAGGTCAGCACGCCCGGCAAATCAAGACCGGGTATCGGGGGCATAGCCGGCACGGAGCCGGTAGCGATGAGAATATGCTCCGCGGTGTATTCGGCAGCGCCTTCGCCGCTGACGGACACCTTGCCCGGCGCAGTGATTTGCGCCGTGCCGCGGATAAACTCCACCTTGGCGCTCTTGAAAAGGCTCTCCACGCCCTGACGGAGCTTCTGCGTGACCTCGTTTTTGTAGTCAAACATCTCGCGCAGGGAGAAGGTGACGTTTTCCCCATGTACGCCCGCGTGCGCGCCGTGGAGCGCGTCGTAATAGACCTGCGAGGAATGGAGCAGGGTCTTGGTGGGTATGCAGCCGCGATTGAGGCAGGTGCCGCCAGCGTCGCGGCTCTCTACCACGGCGGTACGCATTCCCAGCGACGCGGCGTGCAGGGCGGCGACGTAGCCTCCCGGACCCGCGCCGATAACGATAAGATCAAAATCAGCCATAAAGCACGTTCCTTTTCAGATATTTTGTTCCCTGATAAGACGGCAGATATCCGGCGCGACCTCCGCGCAGGCGGGGACGGCGCTTATCTGCCGGCATATCTCCTCGGTGGTAAAGCGGCAGCCGCGCAGCCCTTCGGCAAGCGGCCCGGCAAAGCCCTCGTCCAGCGCGTCGGTATATGCTGCCGCGTTTTCGCATACGCCGTCTTTGATATGCATTTGCAGCGTCAGCTCGCCCCATGCGAACCTTGCGGAGCATTCAAAGGAGAAGGGCAGTATCTTGCCGTAATTCCATTCGTAGCTGTGGAAGTGCAGATATCCGCGCTCTATCTCCGCGGAGTCAAGGTCGGAGTCGCGCAGCTCCTGCCGGGGCAGGGAATAGACCTCCGAAAACGCCTCCAGCATCGCCTGACGCATGCTGTCCACGGTGATGGCGGGAGCCAGCTCGCAGAGATTTACCACGCGCGAGCGGACAGAGCTGACGCC
Organism: Clostridia bacterium; assembly: GCA_017453985.1. Lineage (GTDB taxonomy): Bacteria > Bacillota > Clostridia > Oscillospirales > Butyricicoccaceae > RGIG3726. Next base: position 3,545 of record JAFTDT010000031.1, on the reverse strand, counting down.
CTTGCTCTCCAGCTTGAGCTGCGACGGACGCAGATATCTGCCGAGATTTGCCATATCGACGTTCAGCAGCAGAGTGCCGTTGTGAAAGGCGCAGCCTCCGTGCGACCAAAAGGAGTTGCCGGAAAACTTTTTCCCGTTCGCCAGTATGTCATTGCGCCCGGATACCTCCGTCTGCACGCCGAGTCTGCGGCATGCCGCCGCGATGACGCTTTGCTGCCGGGCGAGGTCATAGTCGCATTTACGCATGCAGAAGGTGAAGTTGAGGTTGCCGAGGTCGTGATATACCGCGCCGCCTCCGGAAAGACGGCGGGCAAGAGTCCCGCCGTCCTTTTCCAGTTCCGTGGTGCGGCATTCCCGCCAGGCGTTCTGATTGCGCCCGATAACTACGGTATGCCGGTTTTGCCAGAGATAGAGGATGCATGTGTCCTCCGGCACGCTCTCGGTCAGATACCGTTCACGCGCAAGATTGCGGTGGGGGTCGGTATCCGATCCGATATAGTATTCAAGCCTGCGCATCATTCAAACTTATAGCGCAGTATCATGTTGCGCGCCGCGCCGACCTCGTCAAGGCGGCGTACCGGCGTGCGCGTCGGAGCGTCATGCAGGGACTGCGGATCGCTGTATGCCTGCTCGTAGAGCTTGAGATAAATGTCGCAGACCTCGTCCATCAGCTCCTTGCTTTCGGTCTCGCACGGCTCGACCATCAGCGCCTCATGCACGATAAGCGGGAAGTACATCGTGGGCGGATGCAGATTGTTGTCCAGCATGCCCTTGGCGATATCCAGCGCGGAAACGCCGGTGTCCTTGTGCAGTCCGACCAGCGTCATGACGAACTCGTGCATGCATATCTCGTCATACGCCATTTCAAACTTGCTCTTCAGGCGGGACATCATATAGTTGGCGTTCAGCACGGCGTTCATCGCCGCCTCGGGTATGCCCGCCTTGCCGAGAGTCAGCACATAGGTGAGAGCCTTGATGCAGACGGAGAAATTGCCGTTGAACATCTTGACCCTGCCGATGGACTTTTCGGGGTACTCATAGCCGAAGCCGCCGCTCGTCCTGACGATCAGCGGAGCGGGCATGTATTTACGCAGAAAATCCTTGCAGCCCACCGCGCCCGCGCCGGGACCGCCGCCGCCGTGCGGGGTGGCAAAGGTCTTGTGCAGGTTGGAGTGAATGCAGTCAAAGCCCATGTCGCCCGGGCGCACCACGCCCATGACGGCGTTGAGATTGGCTCCGTCGTAGTAGCAAAGCCCGCCGGCGTCGTGGACTATCTTCGTTATCTCCAGACTATTTTTGTCGAATATGCCCACGGTGTTGGGATTGGTGAGCATCAGACCAGCCGTATCGGGTCCAACCGCGGCGCGCAGCGCGTCGAGGTCTACGCAGCCGTCCGGCGCGGAAGGGATGTTGACTACCTGAAATCCGCACATCGCGGCGGTGGCGGGGTTGGTGCCGTGAGCGGAATCAGGAACGATTATCTTGGTGCGGGCGGTGTCGCCGCGGTCAAGATGATATGCCTTTATCAGCAGCACGCCGGTCAGCTCACCGTGAGCGCCCGCCGCGGGCTGGAAGGAAACGGTATCCATGCCGAATATCTCGCCCAGCTCCTCGCCCAGCAGATGCAGCGCCTCCAGCGAGCCCTGCACGGTCTCGGCAGGCTGCAGCGGATGCACCGAGGTAAAGCCGGGGAGCGCCGCCATGTCCTCGTCTATCTTGGGATTGTACTTCATGGTGCAGGAGCCGAGGGGATAAAAGCCGTCGTTTACGCCGAACAGACGCTTGCAGAGCGCGGTGTAATGGCGCGTCAGCTCGTTTTCCGAAACGTGGGGGAGATGCAGGGGAGTGCTGCGCTCGCTGTCAAGCCTGACTTCGGGAACGTCGCATTCCGGCATCAGAGAAAGTCCGCGCCCCGGCGTACCTTTTTCAAATATCAGCTTCATCACAGCACCTCCTTGATCACGGCAACAGCCTTGTCGAGCTGCGCCTTGGATACGGTCTCGGTCACGCACCAGAGTATGCCGTCCTCGACCTCCGCGCCGCCGAGGATATTCTCGGCAGCCAGCGCGTCAAGTATCTTTTTGCGGCAGTTCGGGCAGCTGCACTCGGTGACGAACTCGTGGAAGAACTCGCCGCGGTACTTGAGGCGGCAGCCTATCTTCTCCAGCTCGGCGGCAAAGTAATGCGCCTTGCTGAGGCAGAGCCGCGCACACTGGCGCATGCCCTGCTCGCCCATGGCGGACATATATACGCCGGCGGCAAAGGCGCAGAGCGCCTGATTGGAGCAGATGTTGGAGGAAGCCTTCTCGCGGCGGATATGCTGTTCTCTCGCGGACAGCGTCAGCACATATCCGCGCTCACCGTTGACGTCCGTCGTTTCTCCGACGATGCGTCCCGGCAGCTTGCGCGTCATGGCTCCGGTAGTCGCCATAAAGCCGAGATACGGGCCGCCGAAGGCTATGTCAAGACCCAGCGGCTGTCCGTCGCCGACGGCGATATCAGCGCCGCATTCGGCGGGGGAGGGCAGCAGCGCGCAGGCGATGGGGTTGACGCCCATGACAAACTTCGCGCCCGCTGCGTGGACTATCTCACCGATGGCGGCGGCGTCCTCTATCTGACCGAAATAATTGGGCTGCTGGATATAGAGCATGGCGGCGTCTTCGCCGAGCATGCTTTTCAGCGCGTCCGCGTCGGTCCTGCCGTCCTTTGCGGGCACGACGACAAGCTCAGTGCCGGAGGCAAAGCAGTAGGTCTGCATGACTTCGATGACCTGCGGATGCGCCGCGCCGGAGACATAAGCCTTGGCGCGCTTGCGGTCCTTGCACATGGGGATGGTCTCGGCGGCTGCAGTCGCGCCGTCGTAGTGCGAGGCGTTGGACACGTCCATGCCGGTCAGCTCGCATATCATGGTCTGGAACTCGAATATGCCCTGCAGCACGCCCTGGCTTATCTCAGCCTGATAGGGAGTATAGCAAGTCACCAGCTCCTCGCGGGAGGTGATGGACCTGACCACGGCGGGGATAAAGTGGCGGTAGGCGCCCGCGCCGCGCAGCACGGTCTTGAATACCCTGTTCTTCTCCGCCAGCTCCGTTACCGCCTCGCGCACCTCAAGCTCGCTCATGCCCTCAGGCAGCTTGAGCCCGTTTTTCAGAAGCATGGATTCCGGGACGGAGGCATAAAGCTCCTCCAGCTTTTTTATGCCGACCGAGGCGAGCATCTGCTCGCGCTCGGCGGCGGTGGTGGGGACATAGCTTCCCATTCTTATGCCTCCTCGGCGCAGAATGCCTCGTAGGCGGCGGCGTCCATCAGCTCCTCATGCTCGCTGACGCCCTCGACCTTGATTATCCATGCGCCGTAGGGGTCGCTGTTCAGCGTCTCGGGCGCGTCGGCAAGGTCCTCGTTGACGGCGCACACGGTGCCGGAAACGGGGGAGATGATGTCGGAAACCGCCTTGACGGACTCGACGTCGCCAAAGCTCTCGCCGACGGTCACTTCATCGCCCTCCTGGGGCAGATTGATGAATACCACGTCGCCCAGCGCGTTCT
>JAFTDT010000030.1 GCA_017453985.1 Clostridia bacterium | reverse complement strand
TGGGCTGGCGCTTTTTCTTCTGCTTTTTAATGGTCCAGACCGGAAAGGGTCTGCCCTCCGTCGCCGCCAGCACCTTGTCCGTCTCTGCCGGATCGTGCAGCTCCAGCTTTCCGTCGGCGTTGCCGTGGAAGTTGGCGATGAACTGCTTGCCCTCATGCTCCAGCTTTACCGCAATGCTCCAGTATTCCTCCGGCACAAAGGCGTTTATCTCGCGCTCGCGGTCTACGACGAGCCGCGTCACCACCGACTGCACGCGCCCGGCGGAAAGGCCCGAGCGCACCCGGCGCCAAAGCAGCGGCGAGAGCTTGTAGCCCACTATGCGGTCGAGCATGCGCCGCGCCTGCTGCGCGTTGACCAGATCCATGTCGATGTCGCGCGGATTTTCCACCGCGCCGCGCACGGCGTTTTTCGTGATCTCGTTGAAGGTCACGCGCCGCGTCTTTTTCTCATCGAGGTCAAGAAGCTGCTGCAGGTGCCACGATATCGCCTCGCCCTCGCGGTCGGGGTCGGTCGCAAGATAGACGCACTCCGCCTTGTCCGCCGCGTCCTTCAGCTCCTTTATCACCTTGCCCTTGCCGTCTATCGGGATATACTTCGCCTCGAAGCCGTTGTCTATGTCCACTCCCAGCTCCTTTTTCGGCAGGTCGCGGAGATGCCCCATCGAAGCCTTTACCTCAAAATCTCCGCCGAGATATTTGGTTATCGTCTTTGCCTTTGCCGGTGATTCCACGATCATCAGTTTTGACATTCTATTGCCTCCGTATCAAGAAAATCAGATTTTTTCAAAGTATTTGCCCGGAAGCTGGCGAACTCTGCCGCTCAGCTCCAGCATCGTCAGCCTTGACATGACGCTCGTCGCGTCCAGTCCGCTTCTTTCGCATATCTCATCTATATGCGCGCCGCTGCCTATCGCCGCCAGTATCTCGTCCCGCTCCTCGTCCGCGGCGGGCTGCGGCTGCGGAACGGGCTGCCTGCTCTCGTATACCGCGGAAAGCGTGCGCGGTCTGATCTCCTGCAGGCGGTACAGACCGCTGTATTCGGCGGCGATGTCCGCCGCGGCGGTCACCAGCTTTGCCTCGCCCTGCTTGATCAGGTTGTTCGTGCCCTCGCAGGAGGAAGCGTTGATGTCCCCCGGCACGGCAAACACGTCTCTGCCCTGATCCAGCGCCAGACCGGCGGTGATCAGCGAGCCGCTCTTTTTCTTCGCCTCCGCGATCACCGTGCCGACGCACAGTCCGCTGATTATGCGGTTGCGCTGCGGGAAATATCCCGGCGAGCCGCGCTTGCCGGGCGGATATTCTGAGAGTATCGCGCCGTTGTGCAGTATCTGCCGCATCAGCCCCGCGTTGAACGCCGGATAGCATTTGTCTATCGCCGTGCCGAACACCGCCACCGTCGGGCTGCCGCCCTTGAGCGCGCCGCGGTGCGCGGCGGAGTCTATCCCCTCCGCCATGCCGGACACGACGATGAAGCCGCATCCGCTCAGCTCGTATGCCATGCGCTCCGCCGCGTCCAGCCCGTACGGCGTCGCCTTGCGCTGACCGACGATGGCTATCCACGGCTTGGCAAACTCCGGCAGTTTGCCGCGCAGATACAGCGCCGCCGGCGGGTCGTATATCGTCTTCAGCCGCGGCGGATAACGCGGGTCCTCCAGCGTGATTATCTCTATATTCTGCGCGCGGCACTGACCGAGAATGCGGTCTGCCTCCGCGAAGGACTTCTTTTCAAAGGCGCGGCGCTGACGCAGGCTCAGCAGACAGACCTGCTGCACCTCCCTGAGCGACGCCTCGCACGCCGCCTTCGCGCTGCCGAAGCGCCTTATCAGCGCGCCGCACTTGTGCGCGCTGAGACCCACCGTTTCCATCAGCCATATGGTATGCTTCACCGTACCATCTCCCACATAAAGAGCGCCGCCGCCACCGCGGCGTTGAGCGACTCTGCGCCGCTTATCGGTATTAGCACGCGCCTGTCGCACATGTCCGCCGTTTCGCGCCGCACGCCCGCCGCCTCGTTGCCGACGAGCACGCAGGCGCGGCGCAGATCGAGCGCCGTCACCGGCTCGCTGGAACTGTCCAGCATCGCGGCGCAGAAGGGTATGCCGTTTTCCCGCAGATACCCGCTCAGGCTCTCCGCCGTTTCGAAAAACACCGGCAGCCGAAAGACCGAGCCCATGCTGGCGCGCACCGTCTTGGGCGAATACATGTCCGCGCAGTCGCCCAGCAGCACGACGCCGTCCAGCCCCAGCGCCTCCGCCGTGCGCAGCACCGTACCGACATTGCCGGGGTCGCGCACGTCCTCCAGCGCGATCAAGCGGCTGCCGCGCAGCGCAGGCGGCTCTGGAATGCGGCAGGTGAAGGCAATCCCCTGCGGCGTGCTGACGGCGCTTATCTTCTCCGCCGCGCCGCGCCCGACGACATACGTCCGTCCGGCAAGCGAGCCATCCACGTGCGCCGCCTGCTCCTCCGTGCAGAACACGGACTCGATCTGCGCGCCGCTGCGCCGCGCCTCCTCCAGCATGACCGCGCCCTCGCACACAAACAAGCCCGCCTCGCGGCGCGCTCCACGGTCGCGCAGGAGCCTGCACAACGCCTTTATTTTCGGATTTTCACGGCTGTCTATGCGTTCCATATGCCAGCTTTCTCCCCGTAAACCGTGAGATTATCTTTTAAACAATGTAAACGATATCACAAGCGGATTTGAATTTCAAGACGCTATT
>JAFTDT010000029.1 GCA_017453985.1 Clostridia bacterium | reverse complement strand
TCATCGGCATCCAGCTCGACGTCCTGCTTGACACCCTTTTCTTCCTTCATCTGGTCGATCAGAGTCTCGAAGTATTTCTTGCCGACTTCCATGACGACGTCGGAATACATCTGGATAAAGCGGCGATAGCAGTCCCACGCCCAGCGGGGGTTATTGGACTTTTCGGCGATGACGTTCACCACCTCCTCGTTGAGACCGAGGTTGAGGATGGTGTCCATCATGCCCGGCATGCTGGCGCGCGCGCCGCTGCGGACGGAGACCAGCAGGGGATTTTCCCTGTCACCGAACTTTTTGCCCGTTATCTCCTCCAGCTTGCCGATATACTCGTAGATCTGCGCCTCGATTTCGGGAGAGATCCTCTCGCCGTCGTCGTAATACTTCGTGCATGCCTCGGTGGTGATGGTAAAGCCCTGCGGGACGGGCATGCCGAGACTCGTCATTTCCGCCAGATTGGCGCCCTTGCCGCCCAGCAGCTCACGCATGCTGCCGTTGCCTTCCTTGAACAAGTAAACATACTTCTTCATTCTTTTTTTCGCTCCTTTTATATATAGTCGGGACTCAGCTTTTTTGCGCGGACGCGCCCCGCGTGTCCGTAACAGAGGTATTATATCAGATAATATGAAAAAATGCACGCTTTTTTTGTTAAAAAATACCTCTGTTTTGCGATTTTGTGCTTTTTGCGGCACAGATGAGGCGGTGGAAGGGGACGAGCATTGACGGAATACGCCCCGCAGGGGCTTTTTCCATTTCCGGCTGGACGTATTGCAAAGCTTTTTATATGATGTTATAATATTTAGGAAAATAAAAAGAATACGGAAGTGATGCAGTGGAAAAGGAGATGAAAAAAGCAGCCGCAGACAGCGGCACGCAGGCAAACCCGCCGCCGTCGGACGTCAAGATCGTCCGTACGTGCGTGGATCTGCTTGAGCCGGGCGACGGCTCGGCGCAGTATTACAAAAAGGATCTTAAAAACCTGCCCGCCGGCATCAGCTCCGGCGCGATGTACCGCGATATCGCCAAGATAGCGTGGCCGTCCTTCGTGGAGTTCATGCTGGCGCAGCTTGCCTCGATGGCGGACATGATGATGGTGGGCAGACTCGGCAATCAGGCGATCGCCGCCGTCGGACTGGCGACCCAGCCGCGCATGCTGCTGGCAACGCTATTTATGTCGATGAACGTCGGCACCACCGCCATGATCGCCCGCTGCCGCGGCGCCGGCGACCGCGACCGGGCGCGGCTGTTTCTGCGGCAGGCGCTGCTGATGGCGGCGATATTCTCGCTGGTCAGCAGCGTGGTCGGCTATTTCGGCGCGGAGTGGATGATCCGCTTCATGGGCACGAGCGCGGCGCGCGCGGAAACGGTGCTCGCCGGCACGCAGTATATGCAGGTGCAGATGATCGGCTTTGCCACCATGGGCATCACCGCCACTATCACGGCGGCGCTGCGCGCGGTCGGCGACTCCAAGACTGCCATGCGGTACAATATCGTTTCCAACGTGGTCAACGTGATGTTCAATTTCCTGCTGATCGAGGGCAGGCTCGGCTTCCCACGGCTGGAGGTGCTGGGCGCTTCGCTCGCCACCGTGCTGGGTCAGCTGGCGGCGCTGGTGATGGCGGTATATACCATCACGCGCAAGCGGCGCTATCTGCACGTCAGCATTCGCGACGATTTCCGCCCGCGATGGGAGCCGCTGCGCGAGATATTCAACATCGGCATTCCCGCCATGCTGGAGCAGCTCGTCATGCGCGCCGGCATGATAATCTATGCCCGCATAGTCAATTCAATCGGAGACATCGCGCAGTCCACACACCAGATATGCATAAACATTCTTTCCATGTCGTTCATGACCGGACAGGCGGTCGCCGTGTCCTCCACCTCGCTGGTGGGACAATGTCTCGGCAAGCGCCGTCCCGATATGTCGCACAACTACGCTCGCCGCAGTCAGACGCTTTCGCTGATCGTGGCGATGGTCATCGCAGCCTTCTTCGTTTTCTTCGGCAAGTTTACCGTCGGGCTGTACCTCGACTCCGCCGATCCGCACTACGCCGTCATTTTGGAGGAGGGCGCCAAGGTGCTGCTGCTCGTGGCGCTGATCCAGCCGCTGCAGTCCTCGCAGTTTGTGTTGGCTGGCGCACTGCGCGGAGCGGGCGATACCAAGGCGACGGCGCTGATAACGCTGATAACCATACTCGGCGTGCGGCCGCTGGTGGCGGCGCTGACGGTAAACCAGCTCGGACTGGGGCTGCTCGGAGCATGGGGGGCGATGGTCTGTGACCAGACCGTGCGCTCCACGCTGATAATGCTGCGGTACAAGCGCGGCAAGTGGATGTATATGGCAAAGGCGCATCCGACCGTCAAGGCGGCGCAGAGCTGACGGAGGCAGCGCCGGACAAATACGGCAAATACGACAAAACCGCGGAAGGACTGTTCCTTCCGCGGTTTTATTGCAGCTTTATTGATTTTCAGCAGTTGTGCGCGAGGGCGGGATGCCGCGATGGCAACCTCCCGCGTATATGTATACGCTGAGGCCGCCATCGTGAAACAGGCGAAAATCTTT
>JAFTDT010000004.1 GCA_017453985.1 Clostridia bacterium | reverse complement strand
GCTGCTGCTCGACGTGGCGCCGCTGTCCCTCGGCATCGAGACGCTGGGCGGCGTATGCACCAAGATAATCGAGCGCAACACCACCATACCTACCAATAAAAAGCAGATATTCTCCACCGCCGCAGACGGTCAGACCTCTGTCGAGATCCACGTGCTGCAGGGTGAGCGCGACATGGCGGCGGGCAACAAGACCCTCGGCAGGTTTCATCTGGACGGCATTCCGGCGGCTCCCCGCGGCGTGCCGCAGATAGAGGTCACATTTGACATCGACTCCAACGGCATCGTCAATGTTTCCGCCAAGGACCTCGGTACCGGCAAGGAGCAGAAGATAACCATCACCGCCTCGTCCAACCTCTCCAAGGAGGATATCGACCGCGCGGTGAAGGAGGCGGAGAGATTTGCTGAGGAGGACAGAAAGAACAAGGAGAGCGTGGACGTCAAGAACAACGCGGAAAACCTCGTGTATCAGACGGAGAAATCTCTCAGCGAGCTGGGAGACAAGGTGACAGAGAGCGAAAAGGCGCCGATAACCGAACAGCTTGAAAAGCTCAAGGAGACACTCAAGGACGGCGATACCGAGGCGATAAAGGCGGACAGCGAGGAGCTGACCAAGCGTTTTTACAGCATAGCCGAAAAGCTTTATGCGCAGGCGGCGCCGCAGGACGGCGGGGCGGCGGCTCCCCAGCAGGACGAGAACGGCAATCCCGTGTACGACGCGGAATACAATGTCGTGGACGATGAGGACAAGAAATAATTTATGATTTATCGGCGGGGCGGCGCGGCAGCCGCCCCGCAAGAGGAGATATACGATGGCGGAAGAAAGGCGCGACCTCTACGAGGTGCTCGGACTGAAGAAGGGCGCCTCGGACGAGGATATCAAAAAAGCATACAGAAAGCTGGCGAAGCAGTACCACCCCGACCTCAATCCCGGCGACAAGACGGCTGAACAGAAGATGAAGGAGGTCAACGCCGCCTATGAGGTGCTTTCCGACAAGGAGAAGAAGGCGCGGTACGACCAGTTCGGTCATGCCGGCATCGATCCGAGCTACAATGCCGGAGCGGGCGACTTTGGAGGGTTCGGCGGCTTCGGCGGCGCGGAGGACTTTGACCTTGGAGACATATTCGGCAGCTTTTTCGGCGGCTTCGGCGGCGGCGCGGCACAGCGGCGCAGCGGCCCGCAGAGAGGCGAAACCCTGCGCGTGAACATACAGCTCACCTTTGAGGAGGCGGCGTTCGGCTGCGAAAAAAAGGTCAACGTGACGCGCAACGAGAGCTGCCCTGACTGCGGCGGCAGCGGCGCGAAAAAAGGCACCTCGGCGGAGACCTGCTCCGTATGTCACGGCACCGGACAGGTCAAGACCACTCAGCGCACGCCCTTCGGCGTGTTTGCCTCCAGCGGTCCCTGTCAGAATTGCCGCGGCACCGGCAAGGTGATAAAGACGCCGTGCGGAAGCTGCGGCGGCAGCGGGCGCGTGCGCAAGAGCCGCACCATAGAGGTTAAGATACCCGCCGGCATAGACGACGGGCAGACGATATCCCTGCGCGGCGAGGGCAGCGGCGGGGCAAACGGCGGTCCCGCGGGCGACCTTTACGTTACCGTGCGGGTAAAGGAGCACAAGCTCTTTAGGCGCGACGGACAGGACGTGCTGCTGGAGATGCCGGTGTCATTCGTGCAGGCGGCGTTGGGCGCGGTGCTGACGGTGCCGACCATCGACGGCAAGGTGCAGTACACCATGCCGGAGGGCACGCAGACAGGCACGGTGTTTCGGCTGCGCGGCAGCGGCATTCCCAACGTAAACGGGCGCGGCAGAGGCGACCAGTATGTAAAGGTCAACGTGGAGATCCCCAAGAACCTGAGCCGCGAGCAGAAGGACATTCTGCAGAAGTTTGAGGAATGCACCGGCGAAAACTGCTATGAGAGCAAAAAGAGCTTTTTCGATAAGGTAAAGGATATATTCAAGTAAACAATAAAGCTGAAGGGCACGGAGCTGCAGCTCCTTGCCTTTGCATTTGGATGGCGGCGTAAAACGGCATAAATAAACAGCCGTGAAAAATGGATAAAATAAAACTTGTGCATGAGAAGGTTTTTTGGTATAATATTTTTCAACGAAAAATATAGGGAATGATATAGATGAGAAAGAAGACTTGGCAAATGGGGGCGGGCGATCCGCAGGCGGCAGATAGACTGGCGCGCGCGCTGGGACTGACTCCGCTGGCGGCGCGCGTTCTGGTGGCGCGGGGATACGGCGACGAGAACGCCGCAAGCGCCCTGCTGAAAACCTCAATTGAAAATATATACGACCCGTTTTTGTTCACGCAGATGAGCGTTGCGGTGGAGAAAATAAACGCTGCCATAAACGGCAATGTGCGCATTGCGGTATACGGGGATTATGACGTGGATGGCGTCACCGCCACGTGCATCCTGATGAAGTATATGAAAAAGCGCGGGGCGGACTGCATATATTATATACCGGACAGGCAGGAGGAGGGCTACGGGCTCAATACGGGCGCGATACAGAAGCTGTACGACGAGGGCTGCCGCCTGCTCATCACCGTCGATTCCGGCATAACCGCCTATGACGAGGCGGTTTTCGCCGCAGAGCTGGGCATGGAGCTGGTGATAACAGACCATCACGAGTGCAAGAGCGAGGTGCCGCCGGCGTCGGCGGTGATAAATCCGCGGCTGGAGGACAGCGGATACCCATTCCGCGAGCTGGCGGGCGTGGGCGTGGCGTTCAAGCTGATTTGCGCGCTGGAAAAGGAGCGCCCGCTGAGCGAGCTGCTGGACGAATATGCCGACATCGTGGCGGTAGGAACGATCGCGGACGTGATGCCGCTGGTGGGAGAAAACCGCGAGATAGTGAAATACGGGCTGAAGCGGCTGCAAAACACGAAAAATCTGGGACTGCGGGCGCTGATGGATAAGCTGGGCTTCGGCGGAAAGCCCGTCACCAGCAATTCGGTGAGCTTCGTCATGGCGCCGCGCATAAATGCCGCGGGGCGTATGGGCGGCGCCGCAGAGGCGGAACGGCTGTTTTTGACAGAGGATCCGGCGGAGGCGGCGCAGCTTGCGGAATATCTCTGCGAGCTGAATCGGCAGCGTCAGGAGGAAGAAAACAATATATACAAGCAGGTAATAGAATGCATACGCCGCGAGCCGGACATCATACACAGAAAGACCATGGTGCTGTGGGGCGAGGACTGGCACACCGGCGTCATCGGCATAGTGGCTTCGCGGCTCTCGGACAGATACGGCATGCCGTGCGTGCTGATCTCCATGAGCGGCGACGAGGGAAAAGGCTCCGGCAGGAGCATACGCGGCTTCAATCTGTATGCCGCGGCGGAAAGAAACTCGCGGCTTTTGGATAAATACGGCGGTCACGAGCTTGCCGTGGGGCTTTCCATAGACCGCAGCAATCTGGAGGAGTTCCGCGATGCGATAGAACGCTGCGCCTGTCAGGCGTGGGTCAATCCGGAGCCGTTCATTGACGTGGACTGCATGGTGGAGGCAGACGAGCTGACGTTGGAGGCGGTGTCCGGGCTGTCCGCACTGGAGCCGTTCGGCATGAGCAATATGCAGCCGGCGTTTGCCATGAGAGATGTGCGCATCGAGGAGATAACGCCGATCAGCCATGACCGCCATGTAAAGCTGCATGTCACCAAGGACGGAGAGGAGTTCAACGCCTTCGTGTTCGGCATGGGCTCCAAAAGCTGCCGGTATGTGAACTCCGATCTGGTGGACATCGTGTTTTCCGCGGAGATAAACTCGTATAAGGGCAGGGACAGCGTGCAGCTCATCGTCCGCGATATCCGCTGGGCGGAGAGCGAGCAGGCGTGCGACCGCAAGATGCTCAGTCTGTACGAGCGATTTTGTGCGGGAGAGAGCTTGGACAAGGAGGAGGCGATAGCTCTCAGCCCAACCAAGGATAATATAATCGCGGTGTTCCGCCATGTTAAGTCGAACGCGGAGGACGGAATACTCAATTCCTCAGCAGAGGGAATGTACCGCAAGATAAAGTATGAGTCCGGCGGACGTATGAACCTGGGCAGGCTGCTGGTGTGTCTGGATATCTTCTCTGAGTTTGATATATTCAAGTATGAGCTCGAGAGCGGCGAGGCGATTGTCCGGCTGACCGATTTCGCGGGCAAGGCGGACATCAACGGGTCAAAAATACTGAAAAGACTTATGGAGTTTGTACGAGGGTAGGAGCTATGGATGACGGCGGCAAGCTGCAGGAATGCAGGGATAAGATCGAAAAAATAGCCGAAAGCATGACGCAGGAGGACGCGGAGCGCGTACTCCGCGCCTATGATTACGCATGCGAGGCGCACAAGGATCAGCGGCGCAAGAGCGGTGAGCCGTATATCATTCATCCGGTAGAGACCGCATGCATAATCCATGATATGGGCATGGATGCGGACACGATCATCGCCGGGCTGCTGCACGACTGCATAGAGGATACGCCGGTCTCGCACATGGACATCGAGCGCGAGTTCGGCAGCGCCGTCGCGGATATGGTGGACGGCGTGACAAAGCTGGGACATATCGTTTATAGCACCTATGAAGAGGAGCAGATGGAGAACCTGCGCAAGATGTTCGTCGCCATGGCGAAGGATATCCGAGTGATCCTGATAAAGCTTGCGGACAGGCTCCACAACATGCGGACTATAGAGTACCAGAACCCGCTTACCCGCAGCGAAAAAGCGGTGGAATGCATGGAGATATACGCTCCGTTGGCGCACAGGCTCGGCATGCAGGGCATCAAGTGGGAGCTGGAGGATATTTCTCTGGGCATTCTCGACCCGGTGGGATATGCCGAGATACAAAATTACCTCAATGACAGACAGGCGGCATATTCCACGTTTCTGGAGCGCACGAAGGAGCGCATCGCGGAGAAGATGCGGCAGGCGGGCGTCGCCTGCGAGCTGAAGGCGAGGCTGAAGCATATATACAGCATCTATCGCAAGCTGTATGGGCAGAACCTCAGCTTTGACGAGATATACGATATCTGCGCCACGCGCGTGATAGTAAAAAACCTGCCGGACTGCTATGCCGCGCTGGGCATAATCCACGATTTGTACACGCCGGTGCCGGGGCGCTTCAAGGACTACATCGGCACGCCAAAGCCCAACGGCTACCAGTCGCTGCACACCGTTGTCATCGGCAGCGAGGGCATACCCTTTGAGGTGCAGATACGCACTGAGGAAATGGATCAGAAGGCGGAGTACGGCATCGCCGCGCACTGGAAGTATAAGGATAGGCTGGAGGGCAAGCAGAAGGAGGATATCTTCGCATGGGTGCGCCAGCTTTTGGAGACGCAGCAGGACAGCGATGCGGAGGACTTCATCAAGAATATCAAGGTAGACCTCTTTGCGGACGAGGTCTACGTTTTCACGCCCAAGGGCGATATCATCAATCTGCCGCAGGGCGCCACGCCGATAGATTTTGCCTACGCGATACATTCCGCGGTGGGCAACCGCATGACCGGCGCCAAGGTCAACGGGCGCATCGTAAATATCGATTACAAGCTCAAGAGCGGCGAGATCGTGGACGTGATAACGTCCAAGAACTCGCCGGGACCAAAGCGTGACTGGATGCAGATCGTCAAGACCAACGGGGCAAAGAGCAAGATACGGCAGTGGTTCAAGAAGGAGCGCCGCGAGGAGAATATCGAGCGCGGCAAGAACGACATTGAGCGCGAGCTGAAGGCAAATCTGGTCTACGACACCTTCACGCAGGAGGATTTTCAGGCAAAGCTGCTCGCCGGGCTGGGCGTGCCGAATACGGAGGAACTGTACGCCAGCATAGGCTACGGCGGCATAGCCATCTCCCGCGTGCTGAACAAGGTGCGCGACGAGAGCATCAGGCAGAACAAGCAGCGTGAGCTGGCGGCAAAGCAGGTGCAGCCGGCGAAGAAAAAGACTGTGGCGGACAAGGGCGTTATCGTGGAGGGCGTGGATAACTGCCTGATAAAGTTTGCCAAGTGCTGCACGCCCATCCCCGGCGACGCCATAGTGGGCTTTGTGACGCGCGGCTACGGTGTTTCGGTGCATCGCACGGAATGTCCCAACGTGCGCGCCTCCGTTGACGACAAGGAGGAGGCGGGACGCTGGATAAAGACGGAATGGGACTATGGGGAAAAGCATATGTACGGCACCGCTATCCGCGTGGTGACAAAGACGCGCACGGGCGTGCTGGCGGACGTGGTGACGGTCTTCAGCAATATGAAGATAAATGTCAATGAGCTGGTTGTAAAGGATATGGAGGGCGGCGAGAGCATCTTCTTCATCACCGTATCCGTCTCCGGCAGGGAACAGCTCGAGCTGGTATTTTCCAGGCTGCGCCGCTGCCGCGGCGTGGTGGACGTCTTTCGCAAGGTTTCGGAGGGCGAGGAGCTGCACCGCGAGCAATAGGGCATAGGCGTTTCCCCGTCGGAGAACACAGCCTTGCCGTCAGACATTCCTTGAGAAGCCTCCTTTGCGCCCCCACGGGACAGGTCCCGCGGGGGAACCCCCGACAAATTGAACTCACTCGGTCGGCACAGCCGCCTTGCGTGTTTCGCCGCGACTCCGCGGCGCGGCTTCGCCGTACTCGTTTTGCTCGAAGGACAAGGGAGGTGGTTTTCGCTTTGGCGAAAACCGGAGGGGTTCTATTGGATTGTATTATGTCGCAGCGCACCGTAGGGCGGGGGTTTATCTCCCGCCGTTTGACTGAGGCACGGCGCAGAAAAACCGCAGGGCGGCGCAAGCTTGCGCCGCCCTGCGGTTTTATTTACTCAGCCTCACTATTTCCACGCCTGCAGAGTAAGCTGCATGATGGTGATCCAGTCAACGGCATTGACTGCCGCGCTCCAATTTGCGCTGTTCTTGCTGTTATCGGTTTCCGTGTCTGTCATGTCCGCCAGCAGCACCCAAAGATTGTAATCAGTGTCGTTCACCTTGATTGTGAAGCCCTCATCATTGGGAGAGGTGTACTCTCCGCCAGACGCCACCAGCGTCCAGCGCATGATGGTTATCCAATCGAGAGCGTTCATCTCGCCGTCCATGTTCACGTCGCCGGGGGTGACGAAGAGATATTCATTGCCGTTCAGCGTGAGCCTGACTGCGGCAGACGCGAGGGAGGTCAGCTCGATGTGTACGCCGCCGTCGTCATAGGCGCGTGCGCTCAGGTAATGCTTTTCGCTGGGACCTATCCGCAGCTCGTTGCCGTCCATTACGGCGGGCATCGACTCAAAGCCTCCGCCCTGCGTCATCCGCTCGAACTTCGCGCTCTGCAGCGCGGCAAGCGCGGCGCTCGGCGTACTCACACCGGGGAAGAGCAGCGTTATGCTGATGTTGTCCGGGTCATAGCCGCGGTTGTCCGGCTCGCCGGTGCCGCCCGCCGTGCGGCTCATGTCGCGGCTGCGCGTTATCTTCCCGACGTCAAACTCCACGTATTCGCCGTCTTCGTTCATCATCAGCAGCCTGTCGCCCGGCTCTTCCACTAAGAGCAGATACTCTATGGAGTCGGAGCCGTATTTGTTGGTGACCTTCACCGTGAAGGTATATACTCCTGCTGGCGCGGTGACCGTGGGAACGCAAATAATGTAGCCGTTGGAAAGAAGCTCAAAGCCCGGCGGGAGCTGCCCGCCCGTGAGCGACCATGTTCCGCCGTCGCTGCTTGACTGGCTTAAAGGCTGATAGTAGTTTGTGCCGATTATGGCGTCATCCAGCCAATAGGTAGTGATTTTGGGCGCTTCGCCGTTGGGCTCGATATACAGCGTAAGCTCTTTGGTGGTTGTGTACCATTTGATGGAGTCCTTGGTACACCTTGCCTCGACCGTGAACGTGAAGACGCCAAACTCGCTCGGCTCGCCGTGGAGTCTGATGCTGGGACCGGAAGGGTCAAAATTCATTCCCCACGGCAAATGAGAATCCGAATTCTCTAAAACGTTCCAATGAACAGTCCAGGGGCTTTCCGCCTCCAAGGTTGTCGTGTAACCTTCATATTCCTTGCCGGCGGGCAAAAAGTTGGTGGTGATGGTGGGAGGAGCCCATATGGTGATGGTTATGTCCCACGTGGAGGAGCCGCCGGCATTCGTTATCTTGAGCGTGAAGGGGAAGATGCCGCCCACCGTGGGCGTGCCGCTGAGCAAGCCGGTGGTGGGGTTCAGGCTCAGTCCCGTGGGCAGCTTGCCGCCGACGATCGACCATGTGATGGGGACGTTCGTGTAGCCCGCCTGCGGCTTCGCGGTGAACTGGAATGAATAGGACTGGTTTATCTCGCCGTCACTGGGTTTGCCCAGGTCTAAACGGGGCGCGTTCAGCGTGTCGAAGATTCGCACAATGAATTCCTTCTCGTCGTATTTGCCGGTTGTGCTGTTGGTGACCCGCAGCGTGTAGGTATATTCATTCGCCGTAGTGGGCGTGCCGCTGAGCAAGCCGCTCTCACTGAGCGTCAGCCCCGGCGGCAGCGTGCCGCCGACTCTCGTCCATTTCAAGGAAGAGACGTCGGAGCCGATGGCGACGTGCTGACGGGAATAGGACTGACCTACATATCCGCTGCTGCTTCCTTCGGGACGCACGATCTCCGGGTCCTTGTAAGAGACGATGGTACCTTTCGGCGCCCGCAGCCAATACGATACCGTAGGGCTTACGGTGTATGTCCACTTGTAGCTGACGGAGTCGGTGGTCTGACTGCCCTGCTCCCTTGCCTGCTTGAGGTAGGGAATGTTCTTGATGTTGAGCCTTATCAGGTCATCATTTTCCGAGCAGTCCAGTTTGTTCAGGGAGGTGTTGTTGCTCAGGTCCAGCTCGCTCAGCTTGTTGTTGCGGCAGTCCAGGTACCCCAGCTTGGTGTTTTTGCTGATATTCAGCGAGGTAAGCTCGTTCTCCTGACAATACAGGGACATCAGATTGATATTCTTGCTCAAATCCAGCGTGGTAAGCCAGTTGGAGTCGCACTTTAACTCGCGCAGGTAGACGAAATGCTCGATGCCCTTGAGGTTACGGATCTGCTTTGCGTGGACGTTTATGCTGATAACCTCCAGCTCCTCGCCCCGCAGCCAGTTGTCGTTGTTCCTGTCATAATTGTATCCGACAAACTGCTCGAATTTAACATCGGGGAAGTTGGTGGAATTGACCTGCACGGCGAGCGCCAGCGCGGTGGTCTTCGGAATCATAATCGTATTGCGTCCCAGCATATATTCGATGGTCTCGGCGGTTTCGTCAGGCATTCCGTTTTGCACGGCGTCCGACAGGTTGGCATTGTTGCTCAGATTGATTGCGGACAGGCGCGTATTGCCCTTTGCATACAGCTCATAAACGGATGAAGAAAGCTGCAGCTCGGTGAGCTGCGGGTTATCCTCGCAGGACACTTTTTCCAGCTTGGTGTTCCCGCTCAAATCCAGCGAGCTGAGTTTGTTCTCATCGCAGCTCAAACGCTGAAGCTTGGTATGCTTGCTCAGGTCCAACTTGGTAAGCAGATTGCCGGAGCAGTACAGATATAAGAGCCCGGTGTTCTTGGCTATGTTCAGCGAGGTGATTTTATTGTTGGTGCATGCAAGCTGCTGCAGATTGGTATTCGCGCCAAAGACGATATCGGCAATCTGGTTCAGCTCGCAGGCAACCGTGACCAGCTCCTGGTTCCACTGCAGGTCCAGGTCGCCCGTCAGTTGGTTGCTGTTGCAGTACAGAGCGGTGATGTTGGGAAAATGCTTGATGCCTTCGAGGCTGGTGATGCCCTTGCCGGAGCAGCTTATTTTGTACACGCTGTTCCGCTCGGACTTGCTCAGGATGCCGTTGTTGTTCTTGTCAAAGGTGGCGACATAGGCGCGGAAATTGGCGTCGGGGAAGTTTGTCGTGTTGATTTCCACGTCGCCCGACGCTGCCTCCGCCGTCAGCGGGATCGCCGGCAGCAGCCCCAGCGTCATCACGACGGCGAGCAGCAGACTCAGCAGCTTTTTGCTTTTTGTTTTCATGTAGGTCTCCTTCTTTCTTAATAAGATTTTGTATGCCTAACCCTGTTTTTTGACCGATGCTTTGTAGAATTATACCTAAAAAAACGCAGCTTGTATATCACCCAAAAGTACCATTTTTTTGAAAAATTTGAGGATTTTTTCGGTGGCGCGGCTTGCCGCGTAATCAATAAAACCGACAGGCATTACGCAGCCTCTTATCCCTTGCCCCTGATATGAGAAGGCTGAAAAACGCTAACCTGCGCCTTCCCGTTCGCTGAGGCGGCCGGTCAGCTCCCGCTCGCTGACAACCAGCCCCAGAGATTTGGCGTTCATGGCAAGGTCAAGTCGGCTTTCAAAGCCGGTCTTGTCCAAAATGTTCTGCAAATGCCGCTTGACGGTGTTGGCGGAGATATGCAGCTTGTCGGCGATTTCCTCGTTGCTGAGGCTGGCGGTGAGCTCCCGCAAGACCTCCAGCTCACGCTCCGTCAGCTCCACCCGCGTGATTTTGCCGAAGGGCACCTTCGGCGCGTCGCCGGGATAGACCGATTCGCCCGCCATGGTGCGGTCCATGATCTCCTGGATGCTGTGCTCGTCGTACTCCTTGTACCAAAAGCTCTCCACGCCGATTTCCCGCGCCTTTTCCTCCCAGCTCGTCTCCGAGGCGGAGGTGGTGATGATGATTTTGACCTCCGGGCGGCGCGTCTTGATTTGCGCCGCGGCGGTCAGCCCGTCGATGCCGTCCTGCATCATCACGTCCAAAATCAGCAGGTCTGCCTCCTGCCCGTCCAGAAAGTCCACCGCCTCCTTTGCAGTCCGCAGCCCGGCGACCAGCTCATAGCCCACGGCGGCACGCACATACATTTCAAAAAAGCCGCGGGAGATGTTTTGGTCATCCGCCACGACGACCCTTACCGCAGCCCGCTTGCTCACAGCAATCACCGTCCTTTCAGTATCGGCACAGGCAGACGCGCCCTTTGTGCCGCTGCCTGAGCCTTATATACTTAGTATAACGGATGGATATGCCGTTGTATATCACCCAAAAGTACCATTTTTTCGGTTTTTTCAAAAAAAATTTCCTTGCAGCGGGAGCTGCAAGGAAAGGGAAGCTTGCCTGTCATTCCGGCAGGTGAGATGGGATATAGAGCGTCAGCATAAAGGCAGGGGAGCTTTCGACATGCATCGTTCCACCCGCTGCCTCCGCCTTGCGGCGCAGGGAAAGCAGCCCGCCGCTCTCGGCAACGGGGTGCTTGGGCGGTCTGCCGCTGTTGGTGATGGCGGCGCGGAAGCCGGCCTCTCCGCCCGAAAGCTCGGCGGTGACGCTGTCGCCCTCGGCGTGCTTGACGGTGTTGGCAGCGCATTCGACGATTGCCTGCGCGAGAATTTCTCTGACATGCGGCTCCTGCGGCATATCGCCCTTCAGATGTACGGCGACGCCGATGCTCTTTGCCATGCTGACAGCCTCGGCAAGCGCATCCTGCCCTTCGGCATATGGCTCCTCCGCCTCGCCCAAAAGGAAGCGGTTCATCTGACGGGTGACGGTATAGACCAGCGTCGGGTCGGTGTTGTCTGGGTGGCTTATGTAGTGCCGCCCCATGAGAAGCACCTGCCCGAGCTGATTGTGCAGCGCGGCGCGCGCCTTTGCCTGCTCCTCGGCTACGAACATGTCGCCGGAGAGGTCGCTTGCCGCCCGCATACGCCGCTGAATGTCACGGAGACGGGCGTTTTTCTCCTTCAGCTCCTCTATGATGCGGTAGAGCTCAGTCACGTCCCGCGCGATGAGCTGGCGATAAGGCTCCTCATCCACCGTGATGGACTCCTTCTCAAAGAGCCATACCTCGCCCGCTTTTGTTTTCACCAGAAGCTGTCCCTCCGTGCCGATGGACTGCGCCGAAAGCTTTTTCAAAAATCGCTCCGCGTCGGACAAAAGCTCTCCGGTCAGCATCCGGCACAGGGACTCCATTTTCAGGTTGGCAAGGCGCACCGTGCCGAGAGAGTCGCTGATGGCGATCCCTTCGGGCAGCAGATTCACCGCCTGCCGGATGGCGCCTGTTGTCAGGCGGGTTTTGCGGTGACGCCTGTATTCGCGCTCCGTGCAGAGCAGCAGCGCCCCGAGCAGAAGCTCCATCCCGCCGTAGAGCAGCCATGGCAGGGAAAACAGCATCCGCTGAAATGGCGCATAGTACCCCTGATAGTTATTGACAGAGTGACCGTAGTCCATGAGGATAATAAACAGAACAAAAGCAATCAGCGCGGCTGCGGAGGAAAGCAGGGCAAGCTCCTTGCCGCGTTTTTCCCGCAGCGTGCGGATCAGCGCGATCTGCGCCCACACCAGCAGGGAGAGGGAGACAAAGCAGAGGAAATACCAAAGTCCGCTGCCATAGAGGGTGTTCAGCGCACTCATGCCGCGTCACCTCCGTCTCCCGCGCGGATGGTCAGGAAGGTCAGCTCGTCGCTTTCCTTTCTCTCCACGGGCAGGGGCGTTTTTGGGAGCGCAAGCATCCCGCTTGCCTCCACCGCCATGCGAATGCCGTCCGGCCTCATCGAGACGGTCATGCGCTTTAATTGAGGAAGCCATGCCTCGAGCACCGCTTCAAAGGTATCGTACAGCGCGTGGACAAGGGGCAGCGGAAAGTCCGTATATTCCTCGCCCACGGCGGCGGCCTCTATGCCGCAGCCGGAGAGAAAGCGTGCCGATTCCTGCAAGGCCAAAAACAGCTCTCGGTTGCTCTTTGGCAGACCGGCCTCCGATAAAAGCAGGAGATTGCTCTTGCGCTTGGAATAGGCGTTGAGCACGCACACCTTTGCCAGCGCAGCGGAAAAGTCCTCCTTCTCCGGCGCCGTATTTTCCAAAAGCGTTTCGATTTGCTTTTGCTTGGGATAGATGGCGAGGGCAATCTGTTCGTAGACCTTTTCCTCCGCGTCCAGCCGCGCCTTCTTCTCCTTCAGCTCGTTTTCCACCCGTATCAGGTCGTTCTCCTCGCTCAAAAGCTCGTTTGCGGAGGCCAAACGGCGGTTTTCCCTGTGCAGTTCCCGCTCGTCCTCCGTCCAGAAGGCATAGCCCGCCGTAAGCGCCATGCCGGAGAGCTTTAAGTCCTCGCTGAGATAGACCGGCGTCTCAAGCGCGCGCCTAAGCTCATCTTCCTCCGCATTGATGGGGATGGCGCTGCGGTAAACCGGCGCAAGCTCCCGGTCGGTAATAAGCACGGGCAGGGTCAGCTTTTCAAAAAAGCCCACATGGTTTTCGTTGTGGGGAATAAGACGGCTGCGGATGCAGATTTCAAAAATCGCCAGCATGCTGAAAATCCGTATCTCCGGGGTGGCGTACATGCGCCGCAGATTATGGGGCTCGATTACAAAGATGTTCAAGAGCTCAAGGCTGAGCCAAAGTCCCAGCACCAAAAGCACATAGCCCATGACGCCGCTTGCCCGTTTTTGCGTCACGCGAAGCAGGATCACGATGCCGGAAGCCGCCATCAGACCCATCCAGGCGAACAGCAGATAAAAGGTGACGCCATAGGTGTATAATCCGGTGTTTATGTCAAAGGAGGAAAGCGGGACTGTGGGAATATATACAAGACGGTGCAAATCGTTGGTCAGCCCAAAGATACAGAGCGCAAGCGTCGGAATCAAAAGCAGAAGCTCCTTCCGTTTTCCGCTCGTTTCCGCGCCTTGACGTATGCGGATGGCGGTCATGAGAAACAGAGTGGGGATAAGCAGCGTATACAGCCAGTAGGAGTATGCCGCGTATCGGCTGGGTACGGTTCCCGTAACCACGATGCGGTACCGAAAAACGCGCAGGATAAGAGCGCCCAGCATCAGGACTGCCGCCGAGAGGATATAGCTGCGGGCATTTGTGGGGAGCAGCCGCACGCGCACGGACTGTATCCAGAACAGAAGCAGGCCCGCGTAGATCGCAAAGTTCATGGAAAATAGCAGCGAGTTCAGCCAGGTGATGCTTGTCCGGTTCAAAAGATAGCACATGCCCGCAAGCAGGAAGAAGCCGATGAAGAGCCATGTGCGTTTGTTTTGCTTATTTATTCCCATGGCGCATGGCCTCCTTTTAAATGCAAATGCGCGTAAAGCATGAATTTATTATGCAGTATATCATATGGGGGAGCAATGTACAAGCCGTTTGCGGAAAACCGTCCTGCCGTGCACCTGTTTTTTGCCCAAAAGGGGTTGTCAAAGTCCGTCGGCTTTAGTATAATGAATATCATACAAATGACGAATGAGGTGCGATACGTATGAACTCAAGAGAGATAATAAGCAAGACCGAGCGGCTGGGCGCGCACAACTACCATTCCAAGGAGGTCGTGATAGAACGCGCGGAGGGCGCCAAGGTGTGGGACCCTGAGGGGCGCATGTATTACGACATGCTTTCTGCATATTCGGCGCTGAACTTCGGGCATCGTCACCCGGAGATAGTCGCGGCGGCAAAGGAGCAGCTCGACAAGGTGACGCTGACCTCGCGCGCGTTCCACAACGCCGTGCTGGGCGAGTTTTATGAGAAGCTCGGCGCACTGTGCCGCAAGGAGATGGTGCTGCCGATGAACACCGGCGCGGAGGCGGTGGAGACCGCGCTCAAGACAGCGCGCCGCTGGGGCGCCGAGGTCAAGGGCGTGCCGGACGGCAAGCAGGAGATAATCGTCTGTGAGAACAACTTCCACGGCAGGACGATAGCGATAATCAGTTTTTCAACCGACCCGACGGCGCGTACAAACTACGGGCCGTACTGTCCGGGCTTCCGCGTGGTGAAATACGGCGACGCGGATGCGCTGGAGGCGGCGATAAACGAAAATACGGTCGCCTTCATGGCAGAGCCGATACAGGGCGAGGCGGGGATAATCGTCCCGCCGGAGGGATATCTGCGGAAGGTGCGCGAGATATGCACGAAGAACAATATCCTCTTCATCGCTGACGAGGTGCAGACCGGCTTTGCCCGCACGGGGCGCATGTTCGCCTGCGAGCATGAGGGCGTCACGCCAGATATCTTCGTCATGGGCAAGGCGCTGGGCGGCGGCGTGATGCCGGTGTCCGCCATCGCGGCGGACAGAGATGTGCTCGGCGTGTTCACGCCCGGCACGCATGGCTCCACCTTCGGCGGCAATCCGCTTTCCTGCGCCGTGTCGATAAAGGCGATGGAGATACTCGTGCGCGACGGATATCCGCAGATGGCGGCGGAAAAGGGCGAGTATTTTATGCAGAAGCTGAAAAAAATACATAACGACGAGATAATCGACATCCGCGGCAAGGGGCTGCTCATCGGCGTTGAGTTCAAGGGAGAGGCCTCCGGTTATGTCAAGCGCCTGATAGAAAAAGGCGTGCTGGCAAAGGAGACGCACGAGCATACGATACGCTTTGCGCCGCCGATAACCATCGAGCGCGATGAGATGGACGACGCCTGCGCGAGAATAGAGGAAGCCCTGACAAAGTAAATATTTATTGGATAAAAATTTGCGGCGGAGCCTGTGAGCAAGGCTCTGCTGCAGTTTTTTTACGGCGCAAAATCACCGTTATCCTAACAGCCCGTTTTTGGCTGAGGGTCTGGCGCGCCCATGCCGAAAGCGCCGTCTGTCATGCATATTTCGGCGGCAAAGCTGCGGGCGGCGAGCATACTTTCGCGGATAAGCTCCGCCTCATTGACAGCTCCGCGGCGGGAATAGTAGCTTGTCGAAAAGGCGGCGATGAAAGCGTCGCCGGCGCCGAGCGTATCTCGCACCGCTCCCTGCGCGGCATTCTGGCGGTATATCACGCCGTCTGCGGAGCAAATCGCGCCGCGGTCGCCGAGGGTGGCGACGACGAGCGGACAGCCCAGCGCGTGCATGCGGGCGGCAAGCTCCAGCGCCTGCGCCTCCGGCCTGTCTCCGCAGGAGATAAGCCCGCAGTCGATATGCGGGCAGACGAGGCGAAAATATTCGTCGCTCAGGCGGAAAGAGAAATCATATGAGAGCGGCACGCCCAGCGCATGGATGCGGGGGAGCTGGCTCTCGATATCGCTGCCCGCGGCGGTGTGTATAAGGGAAAAGCCGCGGAGATATTCACAGTCGTCATCGTCAAGCACGATGGGGCAGCTTTCGCGCACAGAGCCATCCGGATGCCCCGTTATGACGCATTCACCGTTTTTGATTTGCACGCCGCACCATACGCTTGTTCCGTGACCGCTGCGGCAGCGCGACATCTCCATGCCCGTCGCGGTAAAGCGATTGCGCATAAAATCCGCAAGATAATCGTCGCCGAACACGCCAAGGTAAGACGCCGGATAGCCGAGCCGTATGGCGTAAGCAGCAAAGTTGGGCGCGTTGCCGCCCGGATACATCATGCCGCTGTCGAGATAGCAGTCGGCTGCGTTGGTGCCGATGCCGATGACCTTGAACATATCGCCTGTCCTCCGAATGGGTAAAGTATGTGGTGATGATATCACAGCGGCGGACGGAATTCAATAGTTTGCAAATGCAGAGGACAGTTGACAAGGGCGCGGTTAAATAGTATTCTTTAATAAAGCTGCGCGTGTGAAAAGCCGGACGTTTTCTTTTGGGAGCGTTCCGGCGGCTCAGCACGCCGAAACAGGAAGGGATATGCGTTTTGCTGGAGTTTAGATGTGATATGGCGGAATACGCCCTGAACAGCCCTGCGGAAGAGCTTTTTTTCCGTGCGGAGGCGGCGCTGGGCACGCTGCTGGACGGCAGCGGCGAGGGCGCTGGATACCGCGGCTGGCTGGAGCTTCCGCAGCGGCGGGAGTGGCTGCCGGATATACGCCGTGCGGCGTCGCGCATATGCGGGCAGTCGGACGCGCTGGTGGTGATAGGCGTCGGCGGCTCGTATCTGGGCGCGAGGGCGGCGCTGGATTTTATAGGGCGGCGCACAGACGCTCCGGAGATACTTTTCGCCGGCAACGGGCTTTCCGCCGACGCGCTGGCGCAGATATCGGATCGCCTTGCGGACAGGGATTTTTCGCTGGCGGTGATATCAAAGTCCGGCGGCACGCTGGAGCCGGCGGCGGCGTTTCGCGTGCTGAGAGTGATGCTGGAGCGCAAATACGGCGGAGCCGGTGCGGCGGAGCGGATATTCGCCGTGACGGATCCCGCCGGCGGCAGACTCAGGCGCATGGCGGAGGAACGCGGATATTTCACCCTGCCGATACCGCCGGACGTGGGCGGACGCTTTTCCGTGCTGTCGCCGGTAGGGCTGCTGCCGATGGCGGCGGCGGGCGTGGATATCGAGGCGGTGCTGGACGGCGCGGCGGCAGGCATGCGCCGCTGTACGGCGGCTTCGCATGAAAATCCGGCGCTGAGCTATGCCGCCGTGCGCGGCGGACTTTACGAGGCCGGCAAAAGGACGGAGATACTGGCGCTCTTTGACAGCCCGCTGCGCTTTCTTGGCGAGTGGTGGAAGCAGCTTTTTGCCGAGAGCGAGGGCAAGCATGGGCGCGGCATTTTCCCCGCCTGTGCGGAGTTCACCGCCGACCTGCATTCCATGGGGCAGTATATCCAGCAGGGACCGCGCGATATTTTCGAGACATTTTTAACGGTGGAGCACAGCGGCAGAGATATCGTGCTGCCGGAGGACGATGACGCGGATGGGCTGGGATATCTTGCCGGGCGCTCGCTCGACGAGCTGCGGAGCATCGTCATGCGGGCGGTGAGGCAGGCTCATCTGGACGGAGACGTGCCGGTGTGCGAGGTGCGGCTGGAGCGACGCGACGAAGCGGGATTTGGGGAGTTGACGGCATTTTTCCAGGTCGCGTGCGGCATCTCGGCGTATATGCTGGGCGTAAACCCCTTTGACCAGCCCGGCGTGGAGGAATACAAGAAAAATATGCTCCGCATATTGGCGGAAGAATAGAAGTCTGCGGGCGGGCGCCGCGCTTGTCTGCGGTTATAAGGAGTGAGAATGATGTCGCGCGCGGAAATGACTGAATTGATCGTTATGTGCATGGTCTGCGACGGAGACAGGATATTGGTGCAGGAAAAGGTAAACGGAGGCTGGATGGGACTGTGTTTCCCCGGTGGACACGTCGAACGGGACGAGTCCTTTATCAAAGCGGCGATGCGCGAGGTGCGCGAGGAGACGGGACTGGAGATAGAACCTCCGTCGCTTTGCGGAGTAAAGCAGTTCAAAAATGATGACGGCGAAAGATATATAGTTATGCTGTTCAAGACTGACTGCTGGCACGGCGAGCCGCGCTCGTCGGAAGAAGGCAAGGTGTTTTGGATAAATAGAGCGGATATATCGAAATACGAGCTGGCGGAAAGCTTTGCGGAGATGTATGAGGTATTCGTGCGTGACGATATCTCCGAACAGTATTCGTATTTCAACGGCGTGGAATGGGTGCGTGAGCTGTATTGACGAAAGGACGGGTGAAACGGTGCCGCTGCGGATAATCAGAGGAGATATAACCAAGGTTGAGTGTGACGCGATAGTAAACGCGGCGAACAACTCTTTGCTGGGCGGTGGAGGTGTGGACGGCGCGATACACCGCGCGGCGGGTCCGGATCTGCTGGCGGAATGCAGGACGCTCGGCGGCTGCGAGACCGGACAGGCAAAGCTTACGCGCGGTTACGCCTTGCCGTGCAGATACGTGATACACACCGTCGGTCCCGTCTGGCATGGCGGCGAGCACGGAGAGCGGGAATTGCTTGCGTCCTGCTACCGCGAGTCGCTGCGGCTGGCAAAGGCGCAGGGCTGCGAGTCGGCGGCGTTTCCGCTCATTTCGGCGGGTGTGTACGGCTACCCCAAGGTGCAGGCGATGCGTGTGGCGGTGGAGGAGATAAGCGCGTTTCTGCGCGAAAACGAAATGACGGTGTATGTCGTCGTTTTCGGGCATGACGATTTTTTGCTGGACAGCGGGCTGCTGGACGGCGTGCGGGAGTATATTTCCGCGTGCGAGGAGCGGGAAGCGCCGCGAGCCGGGCGAAAAGGGCTGTTCGGTATGGCACGGCGCGAGGAGGCGGCGCGGGAGGACGCCTGCGTCATGGCGGCGCCGATGCAGACGGCGCGGGACGACGCCGGACTTGAAGATGCATTGCGCGAGCTGGATGAGAGCTTTTCGCAGATGCTGCTGCGCAAGATAGACGAGCGCGGCATCACCGACGCGGAGTGCTATAAAAAAGCCAACGTAGACCGCAAGCTGTTTTCCAAAATTCGCGGCGACGTGCATTACAAGCCGAGCAAGGCGACGGCGGTCGCCTTTGCCGTCGCGCTGGAGCTGCCTTTGAGCGAGACGCAGGAGCTGCTGAAAAAGGCGGGCTTTGCCCTCACGCACAGCCGCAAGTTCGATATCATCATCGAATATTTCATCAAAAACGGAAATTACGATATATTTGCGATAAACGAGGCGCTGTTCGCCTTTGACCAGATGCTGCTTGGCGCGTGAAAATGTCGCCCGGCAGGCGACCTATCTGCCGATGGCTCAAGCTATAATGTGACCGTAAGGAAGAAAAACCGAACGGTCACATTATTTTTTTAGGAGGAGCGACATGAAAAACAATATTACAGAGCTGGTATTCATTCTTGACCGCAGCGGCTCCATGGCGGGGCTGGAGAGCGACACGATAGGCGGCTTCAACTCGCTTATCGAAAAGCAGCGCCGGCAGGAGGGGGAATGCTTTGTCTCCACGGTGCTGTTCGACAGCGAGAGCGAGGTACTGCACGACCGCGTCAGACTGGCGGAGATAAAAAAGATGAAGGCGGAGGACTATACCGTGCGCGGCTGCACCGCCCTGATAGACGCAATCGGCGGTGCGATAAAGCACATCTCGGATATTCACAAATACGCCCGACCGGAGGACGTGCCGGAGCATACGATGTTTGTGATAACCACAGACGGCATGGAAAATGCCAGCCGCCGCTACGGCAGCGCCGAGGTGAAGAAGATGGTGGAGCGTCAGAAGGAGCAGGGATGGGAATTTCTCTTTATCGGCGCCAATATCGACTCGGTGGAAACGGCGGGACGCTTTGGCATCGGCGCCGACCGCGCGGTGAACTATCACGCGGACAAGCGCGGCACCGCTGTGGTGTTTGAAACGGTGGCAAGGGCAGTGGGAAAGGTCAGAGAGAGTGCGCCCCTCGCCGCCGACTGGTGTGAAAGCATCAGCGCCGATTATGAGGGAAGAGAAAAGGCATAGATCAAGGAAGACGGCAGCAGCCCAACTCCGGAACCGGAGCGGGGCTGCTGCCGTTTGGTATGTGGGTACGAGTTTGTGTTCAAAGCGGCATATTCCGATCGAGACTAAACAGTATACACACGAACAATTACAGTATGGCATATATTAGCCGATTTTTCAAGTGCTTTTTTCCAAAAAAACAAAAAAGCAAAAAGAAAAACGGCGAGTTTATTCGCCGTATATCTCAAAAATGCCGAAGTCTCCGCGCTCTGTCCAGTCCTCTGCAAGATATTTGAACATATATTTATAGGCGTCTGCATGAGAAGAAAACAAGCCGTTTTCGTTCAAACGCTCAAAATCCTCGCGGAACAAAATGCCTTCAGGGTCGCAACCGTGCCAGCGGCAGATGAACATGCAGTCGCATATCATCGAAAAGCGCCCGCCCCAGTAGTCTGGGCAATATGAAATGTCAAAACCGAGCAGACGCCAGCCGAAGGGCGGTGTATCTGAGGAACCGCTTATGCGATGCCATATCAGCTCGTATTTTTTTGCATCGCGGAATATACTCAGGAAAGCTGCGGCATCGTCTTTGCTTTGTAGAAAAAATTCCTCACCGGAGATAAAACTTTCTTCTATACGGCGCACCAGCTTACGCTTTGCGGGAGTGAGGAATTTTGCCTTCGGTGCATATACAGAAAGCCCATCTCGCCCGAGACCGAGATAACGATATTTAGGCGTATCAAAAAACGGTACGCCGTATATTAGAAGCGGATTTGTTCTAAAACGCGGCAGTTCTTCGGCGTACAGTATTTCGTATTTCTTTGCAACAGAAAACTGTGCCGGAAAGATATATTCTATTTCCGTAATAACGCCTGTTTCCATACATTCGTAAAGAGTAGGCTTGACAGCGTCAGTCATTGCCGCTTCTCCTTTCGCATCTCACGGCGACGCGCGCCTGACCGCCGTAAGTACAGGTAAAGAGAGTCATGTCCCATTCACCGGCGGTCATTTCCTCGATGGCGGTGGCTTCCAGAGTCTCGGTTTCTCGCACGAGATAGCGTATCGCAAGCCCCTGCGCATCGGTAAAGACGATCTCATCGCCTTGAGCAAGGCTGCTGAGAAGCTTGAAATGCGCCTTGTAATTATGTCCGGCAATGACAAGATCGTCCGTGGCGGCAGAGCCGGCATAACGCGCCGGAGCACTGCGCAGACGGTCAAAATCCCAGTCTGCCAGCACAGGCAGCCGCAGCCCCGCGCCGCTAAAGGAAAGATAGCCGAGATAATCCAGCCCGTCTACATCTATGACCGTCTCCCTGTAAAGCTCGTCGTCCTGAGACAGCTCACTTCCGTTGTGCGGCGCAGGCTCCCGCACTTCGGCAGGAGCCTGCTTTTCCGGAATGTTTGCAATTATTCTGTCAAGAGTCGCCTGCGATGCCTCCTGAGCCTGTCTGTCGTCACGATCGATGCTCAGATACAGCAGACCGGCGGCAGCGACGGCAAAAACGCCGAGGACGATCAAAACGGTGCCTAAACGGCTTCTGATATCAGTCCTTTTCATCGGGTCTTTTTCTCTTTACCAGCACGCCTGCGCCAATCAGCACTCCGCCTGCCGCTGCCGTGATCGGGACCAGCCAGAGCAGGGTGCCGGTCTGCGGCAGCGTTGGCTTGTCGGGCTTCGTCGGGTCATCCGGTTTCGTCGGGTCATCCGGTTTCGTCGGGTCATCGGGCTTTGTCGGATCATCGGGCTTCGTCGGATCATCGGGCTTCGTCGGGTCATCGGGCTTGACCGGATCATCCGGCTTCGTCGGGTCATCCGGCTTGACCGGATCGCCGGTCTTATAGGTGTTGATAAATAGGGCTGTGGGCGAACTGATGTTCAGGTCATTTCTGAGAATTGTGCAGACGCACGAAAGCTGTCCGCTGTTTTCAGTTACTTCATAATACACCGTATAAACGCTCTCATCATAGATATAGCCGTCTGCGCCGGTATTTAATTCTGTGACGGTATATACATAGGTTCCGGGCTTGGTAAAGACCAATATACCGAACTCGGCGTCTCCCTCGCCGGTGATATTGACCTCCCTGACTCCGTTGGCGCTGCCGTCCGGCATGGGATTGGCAGGGTCGTTAGGACGCATTATAAAGGTAAAAGTGGAGTCGGTTGGGGGATTGCCGTTTATACGCTTCTGCACAGGGGGATCATCAATGCAGGGAAGCGGGGACGATCCCTGCTTGGTATTTACCAGCGTGCAGTTGTTGCCGCTCCATACAGTGCTGACGGTGTATCCGTCCGGCACGTCAGACTCTGCGACGGTGTAATTATTCGGCAGAGGCAGCGTGTAAAAGGTGTGCCGCCAGCCGTTCCGACTGCGCAATACGGCGGTGTCCACGATGCGGCCGCCGCGCATAAGATGAACAGTCACGCTGTCAGGATGCTCGCCGTCATCCACCCACACCTTGTTTACAGTTATATTTATTGTATCATATTCGTCGCTGCCGCCGCCGGTGCGGTTGTTGAACTCCAGCTTCGAAGCCTTGCCCTCCTCGTTGCCGATCACGCCGAGCTGATCGACGACGATGGAATAGATTATATTGCTGTCGCTTTCGCGATAGGTGGTCACAGCCACCTTAAAAACCGTAGAGTCATAGATCAGGCTGCCGGTATTCGTGTCGCTCAGACTGATGGTATAGCGGAAGGTCTTGAGTCCGCGGCAGATCACGCTGAAATATGACGTGACGCCATTCGTGAGCGGCAGCCGCGCGACCTCGCTGCCGCTCTCGTCGTAAAGCACCGCCGTGCAGTCGGCGCCGGAGCAGGAAACGGGTATCCGCACTTCGACCTCCTCGCCCGCCGCGCTTGCGGCGGTTCCAAGCAGGGCAAGGCAGAGCAATGCCGTCAAAAGCAGGCTTGCCGTTTTTGCAATGATTTTATCCATAAGCATCACATCCCGTTTTCTTATTGCGGCTTCAGCACGCCGAAGACCAAAAGCCGCGACATCAGCGTGTCACCCGAGCAGGTGGACAGCGCGATTATCGGCAGCCCGGCTTCGGGCTGGGTATATATTATCGAGTTGTTGCTTAAATACTCTGTTATCTGCGTTCCCGTGCGTCCTACCGGACTGAACAGCGTCCGCTCCGTCGCAAGGGCGGAGGCAACGGCAAAAAGCTCTATCTCATATGCCTTTTCCTTCGTCACTATGCGTCCGCCGCGGTGGGCGTCAAAAAAAGCTCTGTCAGCGAAATCGTCGAGCGAGCCGAACATGACTCCATGCTCCATATGATGCCCGTATATGAGCGAGTATTCGTCGCTCAGATCGCCGCTGCAGCGGTAGTCCAAGAATATGGAGCCGCCGAGCGAAAACTCCCCGTATGGGTCGATATTGAGATATTCAAAATTATCCTCACCCTGCATGACAGGGTAATCTATATTGGTGTCGTAGAGATACAGCCACGCTATTTGATCGGGGGATATCTGCACCTCAAAGCTTTCCGAGAGCGGAAGCTTCATGTCGGGCTTATACGCAAGTATGCCCTTGTCCGATGCGTTGCTGTATACATAAAGATTGTCCGCGATGGAATACGCGCCGATGAGCAGCAGCAGCACGCATACCAGCATGATCGCTGCGTCCAGCGTTTTATCCAGAAATTTAAAGACCTTTTTCACGATGCGTTCTCCTTGCCTTCGCGGGCAGGGGAGGGAGGCTCGCCTCCCTCCCCGCGCCGCGCGCGAGGTAATTTACTAAGGTTTAGCGTCTCCCGATTGTGGGAGAGATGTCAGCACTGCTGACCAAGAGGCTGATTATTCCTCGTCCTCTTTCCTGCGCTTGCCGGCAAGGACAACGCCCATGCCCACAGCGCCCGCGGCGATGACCGCCACGGCGGGTCCTACTGCCAGCAGGATGCCCGTGGGGGTAACTGCTGCCTTTTCGTTCTTATAAGTAACGGTGACGTTGTCCTCGATGGTGCCGGTAACGGAACCGTCGTCATTTGCCTTGTTTGTGGCGTCATCATCACCGGCAACTGTCGCGGAAACAGAATATCCGTCGCTGGTCTTGCCGCCGGTAACATTGCTCTCGGTCACGGTATAGGTGACGCCGGAGGTGATGTTATTTATGACGATGCTCTGCCCGTGCTTCAGATAAAATACCTGCTCAACCTCAGTAGCGCCGTCGGGGACGGTGATGCTGGTGGGATTGGTATGGGTCTGGTCGTCATAGACCGTAGCTTCCGTAGTTCCGTCTGCGTTGGTGATGTTTACGGGATATACCGTACCGGCGACCGTGCCTTCCAGTTTAACGGTGAAGGGGAAGTACTGGTTTCTGGACGCCTGCGCGCCTTCGACGTTCTTGGCGACTGTAAGGGAATAGCGGGAACGGGGATATTCGTCCTCATAGTTCACATCCTTGACCGTAGGAGCATCCTTTTCGGTCTTGACAGCCGCAACGGCCAGCTTCGCCGTGCCGTCATCGGTGACATAGACGTCGATATAGACCGTCTCTTTGTCGATCGCGCTGACCGCTGTTACATCAGCAGCATCTCCGTCCACCGTTTTGGTTATCGTATAGCGGTAGATGCCCGGCTCGGAGAAGGTGGTAGCAGAAAAATCGACGTTCAGGGTATCGGTGATGGTGCTGCCATACTCGGTGGCGACTCTGTTAACGTCGCTTTCGCTCTTGGTGCGGTAGTCGATCTCGGCAGATGCACCGGCAGTTCCGGTGCCGACTCTGATGGTCGGTGCGGTGCCGCCGACGGCAGATGCATTTCCGTAAGTAATGCCGCCATCCGTAACAAGCACGGGGCCGCTGAGCGCGTAGGTGAACTTGACCTTCGGGATAGGAGTATCGTTCCACTGCAGCTTCATCGTCTCAGTAAGCGAGACGTCACCGAGAGTGTTGCCGCCCGTGGCGTTAACTGCCGTATAGGCGTTGGCTGCGAATACCGGCATCATGCATGCGGCGAGCATTGCCGCGGCGATGAGAAGTCCGGCGATCCTTTTGCTCATTTTCATTTCTCTTACCTCATTTCTTAAATTAAATTTTTCTCTCTTGTATTTCAAGCGCCTCAGCGCCTAAAACTGGGGTCATATGCCGCGCCTGCGGAATACGAACACGACCTTGCCGAGGATGTCCTCCTCGCCCAGCGCGCCGAAAATGCGGCTGTCGTGCCCTCTGGTTCGGAAGTCGTCAAGGATAAAATACTCTCCGGCCTCCAGCGTGCGGGGGAATTCTATTTCGGAGCCTTCAAGCGGCTTTGTCAGATAGAACACGTTCTCATTTGGAACATAGCCGTCTATCAAAAACTGCCCTGCCTCCGTTATGTTGATCTCGCATGCGCCGATGGCGGCGATGCGGGATATTGCCTTTTTCCCCGTGACGGGGTCGCGGTACAGCACGGGATCGCCCACGCGGTACGGCTCCAGCTTGTAGCTTATCAGCAGGTCGCCGTCCATGATGAAGGGATGCATGCCGTTGCCGCGGCAGATATGCACGCCCAGCACAAACGTGAATACTGCGGCGCAAAGTGCGGCGATAATGCCGAGCTTGATGAGAAAGCGTACGCCCGGATGCATGCGTTTTCGCTTTTTTTTCGGCTTTACCGCGCTTTTCTGCGCTTCTCCGTCCGGGGCGGCACAGGCGGGGGGATCACACCCCGTCGCGCAGGCGGAGGAGCTTTCTCCGCGATTTGCCTGATGCTTACCCATTGGCTCTGCGCCTCCTTCCCACGAAAATAAGCGCAAGACCGATGGCTGCCAATGCTATCATACACAGCGCCGGAATGACGCTGTCATAGATGCCCGTGGGAGGTGAAATGTTAAGCTCGTTATTGAACACGACGGCAGTATCGGTGGTCAGCGTCTGCGAACCGGTACTAACGCCGGCTGTAAGCGCCGCACTGCCTATGCGATACTTTTGAGTATAGCTGCTAACGGTTTCCTCCTCGACGGTATATGCCGTTTCGTAGGGGAGAGATATTTTCAGCGTTTCGCCGTGAGCGAGGGTAAAGGTCTTTTTGCCGTTTGCATCAAAGCTCCACGTTTCGGGATTGCCCTTGTAGGTTACTGCCGCGCTGGCTCCGGCAAGAGAAGGAACAGTCAGCGTAAAGTTCCATTGCATTGCTTTGCTGCCCAAGTTGCCGGACACGTTCTTGGTGACTGACAGATCATAAAGCTTGCGGTTTGTAAAGGTTTCTGTCTTGTCGCTGTAAGTATATCCCGTGATTTTCGAGTTGCCTTCGTTTTGCCAGCCGGAGGCGGGCATCTCCGTGATCTCATAGGCATAGCCGTAGGGAAGATCAGGGAAAGTTATGCTGCCCTCGCCGCCGGAGGTGGTGATGGTAAACTCGTATACGTCCGTCGTACCGGGGACCAGCGTGCCGCCCATTGAGCTGAAATCGATGGCTTGCGGCGTGGAGGTCGTGCTGACCACAAAAAGCTCGTCATAGTCGTCGAAAATGTCATTCGGATCATGCACCCAAAAGCCGGCGCCGGTGCTGCCGCTTTCAGAGGATATGTCCCAGTTTTTCGTATCGGAATACAGCTCGTACACCTCGCCG
>JAFTDT010000003.1 GCA_017453985.1 Clostridia bacterium | reverse complement strand
GCGGAGAATACACCTCTCCCAATGATGAGGGCTTCACAATCAAGGTAAACGGCACATATTACAATCTTTGGGTGCTGCTGGCGGACATGACAGACACGGAAACCGATAACAGCAAGAACAGCGCAAATTGGGGCGCGGCGGTCAATGCCGTTGACTGGATCACCATCATGCAGCTTACTCTGCAGGCGTGGAAATAGTAAGAAAACTGCATATAAATCAAGCCGGAGGAGCGATGCTCCTCCGGCTTTGCTGTCTGCGCCCGCAGGATAGGTGACTCAGCAGGCGCGGGAGCGTCTGCCGTAAAAAAACTCGCCCTTTTTTCGGCTGAACTATTGCACAGCGGGCTGATTTGTGATATTATTTACCAAAGCAGTCCGACACAACCGGCGGTCGAGCTGACGCAAGGCGTCGCCTGCGGCTGAGATCGCCGCCGACCGCCGTCATGTCGCCGGGCTTTTCACAGGATAGAAAGGAGAAGTCACGATCATGAAAAAGCTTATCCGCACCGCCGCCGCGCTGTTTTGCGCCGCGCTGTGCTTTGCGCTGATGGCTGCCGCCGCGCCGGCGGAGGATATCGCAAGCGGCGTCAGCGGCACCTGCAGCTGCGCATCACCTCCGAGGGCGAGCTTATCATCAGCCCCGCGAACGGCACGGAGGGCACGCTGGGAAGTATGGGGACTGAGTCGGCAGTTCCGTGGCACGAGCATCGTGTAAAAATCAAGTCTGCACGGTTTACGTCAAAGGTTTACGCACCGACGTTTTCAGACTACATGTTTCAAGGGTGTGTAAACATGAAAACTCTTGATGTTTCTGCGCTGAATACTTCTAAAGTTGAATATATGAGAGATATGTTTAAGGATTGCAGTTCACTTGTATCTCTTGATCTTTCCAGTTGGGATACCTCTAAAGTATATTCTGTTGGCAGCATGTTTTCGAACTGCAGTTCGCTGCGCTATTTAAGCGTGTCTGGTTGGGATACTTTTAATGTGAAGTACATGAGCGGCATGTTTTCGAACTGTAGCTCATTGACTGTGCTTGATCTTTCTGATTGGAATACTGTTAATACGCTGCACATGGGCTGGATGTTTTCTGGATGCAACTCAATTATTTCGCTTAATGTGTCAGGATGGGATACATCTAATGTAACGGATATGAGCAGCATGTTTGCTGGGTGCAGTTCACTTGCATCGATTGATATTACTGATTGGAATACATCTAAGGTTAAATATATGTACGATATGTTTTATGGTTGCAACTCACTTGTTTCACTTGATCTTTCCGGTTGGGATGTTAAAAATGCAGAAAAAGTATCTTTTATGTTCTTTGAATGTAGTTCTCTTAATACACTTGATCTATCTAACTGGAAACTGTTAAATGCGGAGGGAACCAGCAGTATGTTTTATGGCTGCACTTCGTTGGTTTCGCTTGACTTGTCCTTTTGGGATATTTCTAATGTGCAAGCTATGAACTATATGTTTGCCGATTGTCGCTCACTCATTACACTTGACCTTTCCGGTTGGGATACCTTCAAGGTGACGGATATGGGCAGCATGTTCTACGGCTGCAAATCGCTTACTTCACTTGACCTTTCCGGTTGGGATACCTCCAATGTGGAGACTATGGACGGCATTTTCTCCGATTGCAAATCACTCACCTCTCTTGACCTCTCCGGCTGGGACACCTCCAAGGTGACGGATATGTCCGCCATGTTCTCCGGCTGCAATGAAATTCGGCAAATAACCTTCGGCTCTGCTTTCGACTGTCAAAATAAAAGTTTCTCCGCCCCCGATATCTCCATGCTGCATGTTACGCACGGCGGGCAGGATATTTCGGCTTTGGGCGAAATTCGCAATTTCCGAGATTTTGAAGATATGAGTTCCGCGGAGCTGGAGGGCGCATGGATAAGAACGATGACGCTCGGCGGCAGCGGCGCGGAGGACTCCGCCGTGACGGATATTATCAAGGTGCTGCGCTATGAGGGCATGACGCAGAAGGATACCAACGAGCCGACAGACCGCGGCTATGCCCCGACGAACGTTGCGGCGCTGCCCGTGTTCGGCGGCAGCTCGCCTATGAGCTTCAGCGACGCCGACGCCGCGAAGGCGGCGGAATGTCTGAGCAGGCTGCGGGCAGAACGCTTCACCTCCGAGGGTCATTCCGCGGCGGAGGTGAGCGAGGACGCCGACAGCGGCGATTTGCTGCTGCGGGACGGAGCGCAGACCCTGCTGCGGCTCTCTCTGCAGCGCGGGGCGAACGGCAGTCTGGAGCTGGCGTTCACCTCCTATGCGCCCGGCGCGGTGCGCCTCACGCTGGACGGCAGGGAATACCTCCTCGCCACCCCCGGCGACGTCAATTTGGACGGAACTATGAACGCTCTCGACTGGATAACCATCATGCGCTGGACGCTGGTGGCGTCTGGCGGAGAATACACCTCTCCCAATGATGAGGGCTTCACAATCAAGGTAAACGGCACAGATTACAATCTTTGGGTGCTGCTGGCGGATATGACAGGCACGGAAACCGATAACAGCAAGAACAGCGAAAATTGGGGTGCGGCGGTCAATGCTGTCGACTGGACCACTATCATGCAGCTCACCCTGCAGGCATGGAAGAAATAGAATATTTATAACATGCTGCCGCGTTTTTGCGGCAGCTTTTGCTTGCTGTAAAAAAGGCATTTTCCCATATATATTCCCGAAATTTTATGCTCTGTCCGCCGCTTTTTTCTTGCACCGCCAAATATTGTATGATATGATTAAATTGCAGTATAGGTCAACAAATCGGCGCGAGGCGTCGGCGGGCTGCCTCTTGGGCTGTGCCGCGGTCTTGACCGGATATCTTGATTTTACGGAGGATGGTCTTATGAAAAAACGAATGCTGTCCATGGCGCTGGCGCTGTGCATGCTGCTGGGCATGCTTCCGGCGACGTCCTTTGCGGAGGCGCGCGGCGCCGCCGTGCCTTGCGGGCCGATAGACCCTTGGGAGGAGCCTATAGTCTGTGGCGACAATGGCTATACCATATGGTTCTGGAGATATAGTAGGGAAATAGATCAGGTTGACGGCGGCTCTGAGACGGAAACGGAATTAACTATCCCCGCCGAAATCCAAGGTTTTCCTGTGTCGATAATCAAAGGCTGCGCGTTTTCCTCCTGCGACTATCTTCAGACCGTCAACATTCCACACAGCATAGAGGATATGACTTATGCATTCGATCACTGCCAAAGCCTTGTGAATATCAATGTTGACACGGATAATAAGTATTACGCCTCCGTGGACGGAGTGCTGTTCGACAAAGAAAAAACCGAGCTTATCAGATATCCGGCAGGCAGACCCGCCGCCAGCTATACGATCCCCAGCGGCGTGACGAGCATCGAAAGCTGGGCGTTCCAAGGCTGCAGCAGCCTGACAAGCGTCACTATCCCGAACGGCGTAAAGTACATCGGCTGGGCTGCTTTTAAGGACTGTACCGGTCTGACAAGCGTCAGCTTGCCCGCCAGCGTGACAGGTCTTGATAACAGGGCGTTTGAGGACTGCGCGCTTACCGCCATCAATGTCGCCGCCGATAATGAGCGCTATTCCTCCGTGGACGGAGTGCTGTTCAACAAAGAAAGAACCGAGCTTATCCGATATCCGGCGGGAAGACCCGCCGCCAGCTATACTATCCCCTACGGCGTGACGAGCATTGGAGAATGGGCGTTCGAGGGCTGCAGCAGCCTGACAAGCGTCACTATCCCGGACGGCGTAACAAGCATCGGAGAGTATGCGTTCAGAAGTTGCAGCAGCCTGAAAAATATCACTATCCCAAGCAGTGTAACGAGCATCGGACACAGTGCGTTCTCTGGTACTGCGTATTACAATAACGAAGCAAATTGGGAAAACGGCGTGCTTTATATCGACAGCGCGCTTATTGAGGCACAGGAAGAATTGAGCGGTGCATATAATATAAAAAACGGCACAACTTGTATCGCGAATAGTGCGTTCTCCCATTGCAGCAGCCTGACAAGCGTCATTATCCCGGACGGCGTAACGAGCATCGGAAACTCGGCGTTCTACTATTGCAGCAGTCTGACAAGCGTTATCATACCGGACGGCGTAACAAGCATCGGCGAGTATGCGTTCAGAAGTTGCAGCAGCCTGACGAGCGTCACTATCCCGGACGGTGTAACCAGCATCGGAAACTATGCGTTCGAGGGCTGCAGCAGCCTGAAGGACGTTTATTACGCGGGCTCGCAGGAGCAATGGAAAGATATCGAGATCGGGCATAGCAACTCCCCGCTGCGAAATGCGACTATCCATTATAATTTTTCCGGTCATGATATCATCCCCTATCCCGTGACCGGCGGCAATATCTACTTTGACAAGATTACCGGCAAGGTCATCGGCAGCGACGAAAACGTGACGGCGGCGGATATCCCCGCCGAGATAGACGGCATCGCCGTGACGGGCATTGCCGACAGCGCCTTTGAAAATCGCTACAGGCTGGGAAGGGTGGCTATACCGGAGGGCGTAACGAGCATCGGCGAAAACGCCTTTGCCTCTTGCGGCGCCCTTGTGAGGCTCATTCTCCCAAAAAGCGTTGAAAGCATCGGCTGGGGCGCATTTTATTCATGCGAAGGGCTGCTTGCCTACAATTCTATCGTCTATTATCCCGGCACGGAGGACGACTGGGCGGCGATCGATATCGGCAATTACAACGGCATGCTTATCAATGCAAAAAATATATATTACAATTGCTCCGGCAGCATAAATATCCAGCTCGCCGATACCGCGAGCAGTCCGCTGCCCATCAACGTTGTCAAAATGCTGCGATGGCAGGGCATGGATCACAGCAGCAGCAGCGAGCCGCGAAACCGCGGCTATGACCCGACAAACATCTCCTGCACCCTGACGATATATGAAGATGCAGGCGAAAGCTATCCGACGCCGACAATGCAGTACAACGATTACAACGCGGCGGAGGTCCTGCGGAGGCTTACCGAGGAGGCTGAATATCACAAATATCTGTATCAGAACGGCGAGCTTGCCGAGGTTCCCCTGACGATCGAAAGCAGCCCGCTTGGCGGCTTTTTCCTGAAGCACGGCGACGAGCCGCAGCTTTATGTGTCTGCGCAGTTCGGCATGCAGCCCCACACATGGCACGCTCTGGAACTGGTGTTCACCTCGCTCGCCCCCGGCTGCATCAAAATGACGCTGGACGGCAGGGAATACGCCTTTATCACGCCGGGCGACGTGAATTTGGACGGAACTATGAACGCTCTCGACTGGATAACCATCATGCGCTGGACGCTGGTGGCGTCTGGCGGAGAGTATCCCTCTCCCAATGATGAGGGCTTCACAATCAAGGTAAACGGCACTGATTACAATCTTTGGGTGCTGCTGGCGGACATGACAGACACGGAAACCGATAACAGCAAGAACAGCGAAAATTGGGGCGCGGCGGTCAATGCCGTCGACTGGACCACTATCATGCAGCTCACCCTGCAGGCGTGGAAAGGCTCCGAGCAGAGTGAGCTGAGCGACCGCTTTGCGATCGTGATCGAAAAGACCTCCGAGCCTCGATACAGCGAAAACGGCGTGCCCATCCCCGACGGCGATATCCGCAGGGTCAATTATCTGAACGCTGCCGGCGAAAACGTCACTGCCGAATATGCGCCGCCGCAAAGGGGCAGCTTCGTCGCCTTTGAGGATATTCTGATCGACGGCGTGTACGAATATGTCCTGAACAGCGACGGCACGGTGTATTTTCTTGAAAAGCCGAACGCCGTCAAGGGCGTGACCTTC
The DNA here is from genome assembly GCA_017453985.1 of Clostridia bacterium. GTDB lineage: Bacteria > Bacillota > Clostridia > Oscillospirales > Butyricicoccaceae > RGIG3726. Next base: position 41,325 of record JAFTDT010000003.1, on the reverse strand, counting down.
GGCGGCAAGGATGCGCGTCCGATTATTTCCCCGACGCAAAAAAACTACGGCGGCATGGTCGCCTCCGATGATACATGGTTCTTTGTGCGCGAGATCGTTTTTCCCGACGGTACATGGACTCCCAGATACAGCGTCAAAAGGATGTCAGATTTCCAGCTAAGGGATCAGAGCGACAATCAGCTGCTGACGGACGCCTCCTATGCCTATACAACCGACTCCTCGCCGCTGCCGATACGCCGCGTGCTGTTCGGCACTCTGCTGCTCGATCGCGAGATCATGCCCGGCTACCCCGGTCAAAGCGGCTGGCTGCTTGCCACCGGAAGCACTTATGAACGTACAGTCGGCGGTGAAGTGCATGTCATGCTTGACGGTATCGACGAGAGCGGCGCGCAGGTCGTGCTCGACCTCGGCGTATACGAGAACGGCGACTGCGGCGACTACAACAAGTTCGACCTGATAGAAAGCGGCAAGCTCTATGCTTACGATATGCTGTATGCTACCGGCATCAGCGAGCTGTTTGAAACTCCGGAAGGACTCTGCTACCAGTCCTCGTATGGTCGGAGCACCTTCTGGACTGAATTGTCCGTAACTGCGGAAAACGGCGGCGTCGTGCAGGTGAGGCTGGATCCCGAAAATGCGCAGTATCTCACGCCGGATGCAATACATGCCCCAAATACATATGACCTGCACTATGATTCGAAAACCGTTATTGTCAACGTCCATACAAGGAACGGCGAGATCGTATATGATTCGGGCGTGGACGAAATCGGCAGAACCGCTCCCTACGATCTGAAGGTACACAAGGCAGACGGTACATATGAGTACAGCGAACAGGAGTATACCAACGCCTATGCGCTGGTGCATACCAACGGCTATATCAGTTATATCATAGTTGACAGCAGCTACGGAGGCAGCGTCGTCGGAGACGCGCTGGAGCTGCATGAGGGCTGCGACTGCGACAAAGCGGATGTTTACGCCGGCAATATCTACAGCAATCTCACCGGCGGCGTGCAGAAGGTCACAAACGGCTGGAACAGACGCTGACAAACCATTGCGCGATCAAAAAGCTCCCCATATGGGGAGCTTTTCTGCATATTTATTTACTGCGGCATGACGAGGAATGCGTTGGGCAGGCGGCGACCGTTGACCTTATCGCCGGCGGAGGGCTTGGATATCACCCTGCCGTTGTAATACATCACGCTGGACGAGCCTCCGTCCAGATTTATCGCCTGATATGCGTCGTACTCCAGCATGATATCCGCCAGCTCGCCCACCTTGGCGCCGATGGAATAGCCCGGCGCGCGCCCGTCGGCAACGACCAGCAGCACGTCGCCGTTTTTGCGCTGACCTATCGCCGTGCGCGGCTGTATGCCCCAGCCGGCGCTGCCGGAGATCTTCTTCTCCCCGTCCAGCACCAGTATCGGCTTGAACTCCACCGCGTCGCGGAACACCGAGGTATCGCTGTATCTGCCGATCAGCAGCCTGTCGGAATGATCGAAGCCCACCATCTTATAATTGCTGCCGACGCTTTCGCAGTATTTTTTCCCGCCGGAGATCATAAAGCCGTATGCCTCCGCGCCGTTGCCGTGCCCCTCCGGATCGTAAAAGCCGGAGGCGTTGGTCCCCAGCACCGCGCCGTGATGCTCGCAGATGTCCTGTATCACGGCGCCGACGCTGCCGTATTGCGGCGCGAGGTCGATGCCGACGTGCGTCGGGTCCTTGATTATCGCCAGCCGCGCCACATAATCGCCGTCCTTGAGCAGCGCGATGATGATGCCGTTGCGCGTGTCCAGCGCCAGCACGCGGTCGCCCTGCACCGTGCGAATGCCCGTGTCGCCGTCGCCGGGGTCCGCCTCGTCTATCACCAGATAGCCGTCCGCGTCCAGACAGTCGCCGTGCTCGCGCAGATACGCCCGCAGCGTGTCCGCGTCTATGTCGGGATAGAAATCGTCAAACTCCCCCTCCAGCTCGTCCCACGTCTCGATGATATCCTCCGTGTGATGCTCTACGCTCCATTCGCCGCTCTCCAGCTCGTTCTGCTCCTGCTCTATGGTAAACCGCTGCTCCATCACCTCGTCGATGACTGACTTAGGGATAAAATAGGTCGCCAGCCACTGATGAGTCATGGTCCCCATCGCAGTCTCGATATACAGCGTCCTCAGCCGCGCCACAAAGGGGATATCCGAAAACACGGCTATGCTGTACAGCCCCGCCAGCAGCATGAGCGTGAGGAGCAAATTCCTGAATACATGCCGCCGCTTTTTCGCTTTTTTCCGTTCCTTATTAGGTTTTACATACTGATGCTTTCCAACAGCCATTTTTATCTCCCTGAAAGACCCTCCGCGCGGAGGTCTTGTCTCACATTATCTCGCTTATGTTATACGGCGTTATCTGATATACGAAATAATTCAGCCAGTTCATATACAGCAGGTTTGCGTGCGAGCGCCATGTCACCCGCGGCGGCTTGGTATCGTCGCCGTCGGGGAAATAGTTGCGCGGCGGCTCTATCGGCAGCCCCGCGTTCTTATCGCGCAGATATTCCCTGCCGAGCGTGTCCGCGTCGTACTCGGAATGTCCGGTGATGAATATCTGCCTGCCCCTGCCTGTCATCATGGCGTAAACGCCCGCCTCCTCCGAGGAGGCAAGTATCTTTATCTCCGGGCAGCGCTCCACGTCCTCTCGCCGCACCTCGGTATGCCGCGAGTGCGGCGCCATGAACACCTCGTCAAACCCGCGGAAAAGAATTGAGCCGGCATGCTCCACCGTATGCGGAAATACGCCGAAAAGCTTCTTTTCCAGCGGATACTTCGGTATCCCGAAATGGTAATACAGCGCCGCCTGCGCGCCCCAGCAGATATGGAAGGTGCTGAAGACGTGCGTCTTGCTCCACTCCATTATATCGCACAGCTCGTCCCAATATTCCACCTGCTCAAAGGGCATATTCTCCACTGGCGCGCCGGTTATCACCATGCCGTCGTATTTTTCGTCCCGTATGTCGTCAAAGGTCTTGTAAAAGGTCAGCATATGCTCCGGCGAGGTGTTTTTCGCCTTGTGCGAGGCGGTCTGTATCAGCTCCAGCTCCACCTGCAGCGGCGTATTGCCCAAAAGCCGCGCAAGCTGCGTCTCCGTCTCTATCTTGGTGGGCATGAGATTGAGCAGCGCGATGCGCAGCGGGCGAATATCCTGACTCAGCGCCCGCTGCTGCGTCATGACGAATATATTCTCCTCCTGCAGCGTTTTCGCCGCCGGAAGCTTGTCCGGTATCTTTATCGGCATATTTTTCCGCTCTCCTTATCCGGCAAGCGCACCATCGATGTCTGCGATGATGTCGTCCGCGTTCTCCAGCCCCACCGAAAGCCTTATCAGGTCGGCGGGCACGCCCGCCGCCGCCAGCTCCTCCTCGTTCATCTGCCTGTGCGTGGAGCTTGCGGGGTGGAGGCAGCAGGTCATGGCGTCCGCCACGTGCGTCACGATGGATACCAGCCGCAGCCGCCGCATGAAGGCGGACGCCGCCTCTCTGCCGCCGCGCACGCCGAAGCTTATCACTCCGCACTGCCCGTTCGGCAGATATTTCTGCGCCAGCGCGTGATCCGCGTCTTCCGGCAGCCCGCTGTATTTGACCCACGCCACGCCGGGGTGACCATGCAGATGCTCGGCGATGCGCTGCGCGCTCTCGCAATGGCGCTTCATGCGCAGATGCAGGCTCTCCAGCCCCAGATTGAGCAAAAAGGCGTTCTGCGGCGACTGCACCGCGCCGAAATCGCGCATGAGCTGCGCCGTCGCCTTGGTTATGTACGCACCCGCCAGCCCAAAGCGTTCGGTATAGGTCACGCCGTGATAACTCTCGTCCGGCTTGCACAGTCCGGGATATTTGTCCGCGTGCGCCGTCCAGTCGAACCTGCCGCTGTCCACGATGCAGCCGCCGACCGCCGAGGCGTGACCGTCCATATACTTGGTGGTGGAATGCGTCACGATATCCGCGCCGTGCTCAAAGGGACGGCACAGCACCGGCGTGGCAAAGGTATTGTCCACGATGAGCGGCACGCCGTGCCGGTGCGCCGCCGCCGCAAACCGCTCGATATCCAGCACGGTCAGCGCCGGATTTGCTATCGTCTCGCCGAAAACCGCCTTGGTATTGGGGCGGAAAGCCGCGTCCAGCTCCGCGTCCGTGCTGTGCGGCGAGACAAAGGTGAAGTCTATGCCCATGCGCTTCATCGTCACGGCAAAGAGGTTGTAGGTGCCGCCGTATATCGCGCTGGACGCTATGACATGGTCGCCGCAGGAGGCGATATTGAACACGCTGTAAAAGCTTGCCGCCTGCCCCGATGAGGTCAGCATCGCCGCCGTGCCTCCCTCCAGCGCGGCTATCTTCGCCGCCGCGTGGTCGCAGGTGGGATTTTGCAGACGGCTGTAAAAATATCCCTCCGCCTCAAGGTCGAAGAGCTTGCCCATATCCTCGCTGGTGTCGTATTTGAAGGTTGTGCTCTGGATTATCGGGAGCTGGCGCGGTTCGCCGTTTTTCGCCGAATATCCCGCCCTGAGGCATAAGGTCTCGATATCGTATTTCTTTTCCAAAAAAAACGCCTCCTCTGCGCCGCGGGAGCAGCGCCGAATGTAATTATTATTCATTATAGCCCCCGCGTCCCCGCTTGTCAATCGCAGTTCCGGCTTTCTATTAAGCTTGCGGCTTCTCGCTCACTCAGCAAAAAGCATCACCGGCAATCTTGCACATAATCAGAGCGCGTTTTTGTTTAACGCGCAAAAAAATCTATTGGTGGGGTATATCGGCGATAACGGCTCGCAAAAGATACGCAAAACAGATCTTTTTCAATTTTGCATTTTTACAGATATAATTATGTGCTTTTGAAAAAGCGCGAGAAATATTAATTGCAGCTTCCGAAATAAATTTCCGTTTACGTCATGGTCTTCTTGAAAAACCTGTGATATAATACAAAATAAAGAAGACAAAAACCAAAAGTTCAAGAATAATCACTGAATATATCAGAAAATATATTAAAATTTTTCCGCTTACGGCATGTTCGTTTGCGCAAAAGTGTGATATAGTACAACCGGAAGGGGGGAAAAAGAGGTATTAATGATGCAAAAGTGCTCAGGCGGAGCAATGCTCAGCGGCTATTATGCGAAACCACTGATGGAATTTATCAACTCCGCCAGTTCGGGTCGACTCGGGCAAGGCGGATATGATAATATAAAGCGAGGGGATGCGTGCAACAGTATGCAAAAACGGAGGTGGTTTCCGCGGTGAAAGTGTATAGTAAAAAAGAAAGTGTAAGAAAATTGCGTATCATTTTGCTCACATTGACAGTAATAATTGGAATAACCGTGTATCTACTCTATCGCCCCATTCGAGGGGATATCCTAATGGGACACATGCGGTCTGAAGACATTATTTCTGTCACAGTTACAAGAACAGTTGAACGCAATGGAGCAACAAATGAGAAGGACAATCACGAATTGACGCCTGAAGAACTTACACAATTTTATGACCTGCTTGAAACCTCGAAGTATCGAAAGATATATTCAGACGTCATTACATTCCCGTCTAATATTTGGTATGTGATTGATTTTAAACATGTTGATGAGCGCATAAACAAACAGATGGCGTTTTGCGGGGATAAACTCGTTTTCTTCGGATATCAATATAGCTTGCCTGCGGAGGATTATTTCGCCTATCAGTTTGACAAAGCAGACGCTTCCGGAGAATACCGAATAGTCTCTACTGATTTAGGTTCTTTTTTTGAAGGCCTATTTTAAAAATATTCAGAAGGTTAGAATATGAAAAAATAATAAGTATGGTTATAGCTATGTGCACGATGTTCATAACGGCGATACCCACTTTGGCATATGAGGTGCGTTTACCACAGTCAAAATTATGTTGATTGATTGGGCAATATAAGTTTTTCAGGCAGTCTTGCGGTAAGGTTATATTATCATGAAAGCAATTAAGAAAATGCGGAGAAATCGCACATGACTATGTTTTCTATATCGAACAATTTAAGCCACGTGGAGCATGCCCGTCTGCTTGAGGTATGTTTCCGATATGCGGACGTGTTTTCTTTAACAGAGGCTCCCCGATTCAGTCACGGTGAAAGGCTGCTTTTTGAACAGCTTCAGCCCTTCTTGCTCAGCAAATTTGAAACTCGCCACTGGTTCCGACGTTATATTCGCAAGCCTTACTCTCATAAAATCCGGCTTTTCCAAGCATGTCCGGAAGCAAAAGAAATTTTGGCATCCAAATACAAAAATCTTTTTATGCGCTCAGATAACGAGTGGGAGTTGCCGGAGGATTTGTGCTTTTTCAGCGGTAAAAAGCTATTCATGGGCTCCGTCACGCACGAGCGCATATGTTATGTTTATCCTGAAAATGAAAAAATGAGAGCCGAGTTCATGCAGATATGCAGGTGGGATATAGAAATACCCTACCCCGCCGAGCAGATAATTCTGCGCGACGACTACGCTCCCATCGAGACGGAATGGGACCGGTGAGCAGAACACATTCTCGATAGTCATTTCTAACGGCATAAATAATCACAAGCTTAACAGCTCGGAAGCGGCAATCGCTTCTGAGCCGAAAGATGATGCGGAGGCGTTAACAAAATGAAAGCAATACGAAAAATGCTGCTGGGGCTGACGCTGGTGGTTTTCGGCGGATTCATAATGCATATCGGCATGGTAAGCGCCATATTTCTTGTCGGCGGCGGGATTATGCTTGTCGGCTTGTTCGTTTCGCTTTTTGGATTTGCTGATTACGAACCTGTCGAAACCAAGCCGGACGTCGCCCCCGATGCAGCAGAAAAAGAATAACAAACCCAACAGCGAGGGAGCTATTATTGCTCCCTCGCTGTTTTTTATTGCTCATCCCGCAGGCTTTCCGTCAGCTTGCGCAGCTCCTCCGGCGCGAGCAGCGCGCTCAGCACGTCTGGCAGAGCGTTTGTCCCGAGGCGCTCCGGCAGAGCCAGCCTGCGGCAGAGCCTGCGCCGCAGCTCGCGGCTGCCCGCGCCGCCGGACAAGCCCAGCTCGTACAGCAGCGCCTTGGTGACGTGCCCGCGCGTGCGCGCCTCCGTCTGCTCCATCGGCACGCCGCTGCGCCGCACCGCCTCTATCAGCACCTCGTCCGGCAAGCCCTCCACGCCCAGCTTGCCCTCCGCCGATGGCGCGCTCTTGCGCCGCTCCTTGCCGTAGATATCCGGCACGTAGGCGTGGTACACTCTGCCGCGCGTCACCGCGCCCTTGATATGATTGCGTATGACGAAGCCCGCGCCGTCCGGATCGGTCAGCACAAGCAGCCCGCGCGTCTCCGCCAGCCGCCGCAGCAGCGCCAGCAGCTTCTTGTCGCGGAAGATGCCGAAGCCGCCGACCTCAATAACGGCGGTATCGAATATCTGCATCAGCTTGTTTTTGTCATAGCGCCCCTCGGTGACTATCACCGGCTCTATCCTTATCATTTCCCCACCTGTGACAGCCGGAGCAGCAGCAGCTCCAGCGCGCGCTCCGCGTCCGGCATATTGCTCTTTACTGCAAGGTCTGTTTCCATGCACAGCTCCTGCGCCCGCCGCAGCGCCGCAAGGCTCATGCGCGAGGCGCCCGCGACCAGCCTGCGCGCGGGATAGCTTGAGCGGAAGCCGAACATCTCCGCCACATACGCCTCGCCCTTCCGCTCGTCTGCCGCCAGCCGCGCCCCATAAAGCCGCTGATACTGCCGCGCCACCGCGCCCAGCACCGCCGCCGGCGCGTTCTGCATATCGAAAAGCTCGCGCAGCTTGACCAGCGCGGGACCGTATTTTTTCTCCGCCAGCAGGTCGGTTAGCTGAAAGATATCCGCCTCCAGCACGCGGCTGCCCAGCCGGTCTATATCCTGCCGCGTCACCTCTGCGCCCGGCGTGCCCGCCGCGATCTTTTCCACCTCTGTTATCAGATTTGTCATCGAGGCGCCGCAGAGGAACATCATGTATTCGCACGCATCCGCGCCGATGCTCTTGCCCGCCGCCTTAAATCTGCGCCGCAGCCACGAGGTCAGCTCCGCTCCGGATGCCGGCTCGAAGTCCACAAGCTGACCGTGCTTTTCCAGCGCCTTGTATATGGCGAGTCTCTTATCCGGCTTGAACTCCTGCGCGTCGAACCAGAACACCAGACAGAGATATTCCGGCATGGCGGCAAACAGCTCCGGCAGGCGCTCCTTGAAATCCGCCGGCGGCTGCATCAGCTTGAAATCGCGCACGGTGACGATCTTGCGCTCGCTGCCGAAGGGCAGGCTGTCTGTCGCGTCGAAGAATTCCTCCGCGCTCAGTCTGTCGCCCTCCAGCTCGGCGGAGTTGAACTCCGCAAAGTCGCCCGCGCACAGCTCGCGCAGCTTGCCCAGATAATGGCTCTTGAGATAACTCTCCTCGCCGTAAAATACATACAGATGCTCCGGCGTGCCTGCCGCAATATCCGCCAGCAGCTTTTTATACGCCGTGTTCACGCCCTTTTTCTCCGCCGCCATATTCTCACCTCTCTCTCGACCTTATCATAAACCGTTCCGTCTCGCCGAGGTATATCACCTCGGCGTCCGCCGCCTCAGACCCTCGCCCGTCAAAGACGCTGTCTGACACCAGCAGCGTTCCCGCGCCGGAGGCTGCCACCAGCTCGCCCGCGATATCCAAAAGCTCCCCATCTATCAGCAGCACATCCGTCTCCATTACGGAACCCCGCGCCGCTTCCGGCTTCAGCCCGCACAGGCTCAGCACACTCTTTCCTCCGGCGGTCACGCGCACGGCGTATGCCTCCGTGCCCGTATCTATCAGCTCCACCGCTGCCGTACCCACTCTCACGCAGCCTCCGGCGGCAAAGGCATAGCCCTCTCCGCTGCCGGACGGACGGTATACCGCGCCCACCGGCAGAGCCGCCCGCAGGCGATTTTCCCCGCCGGCAAGCTTGCCGCTGTCGGCAGGCAAAATCAGCGCGTCCAACCTCTGCTCGCCCCAGTCGCGCAGGGTGTTTTCGAGAAAATATACTCCTCTGCCGCCCGCGCCGCCGCAGCCTATTGCCGCCGTGCCTCCCGGACTCCTCACCGCAATGACCGCCGCGCCGGAATGCCCTCCGACGGCAATATCGCTGTATATCCGCTTCTCCGCGGCATTGAAGCCGATGCACAGCAGCAGCACCAGCACGGACATCAACAGTCCCGCGGGATAATGCGCCGGCAGCCTCCGCAGGCGCGCCAGCGTCAGTATCGCTATTATCAGCGCGGCGGCAAGCATCAGATACGGGCTGGCGGAGCTTACCGAGGCAAAGCCCAGCCCGCCCAGCCACTTTATCACCGCCGTCAGATATCTCAGCGGCAGATACAGCACATAGCGCGCGAATATCGCCGCCGCGCCCGTGCTCATGAGCAAAACAAGCAGCTGGACCATGCCGAGAATAAGGACGGGTCCCACCGCCCACAGCACCAGCAGATTTGACAGCAGGGATATCACCGAGGTGCGGGAAAAGTACAGCATGCCGACCGGCATGGTCAGCGCCGTCGCCGCCAGCGAAACGCCGAGCGCCGAGACGGCGTAATCCACAAGCACCCGCAGATATCTGTTTCTCACCGGCACACGCATGCTCTCCATCAGCGGCTCTGCAAAAAGCAGTATCCCCGCCACCGCTGCAAAAGAAAGCTGGAGGCTGACGCTCATCACTGCAAAGGGATTTGCCGCCAGTATCAGCAGCAGCGCCGTCATCAGCGCGGTCGCGGTATCCCGCTCCCGCCGCAGCGCAAAGGAAAGCACGCTGAGCAGTATCATCACCGAGGCGCGCAGCACCGAGGGCGAAAAGCCCGTGATCGCCGCATACGCCAGCACGCACGGCACGGAGAGATACATGCCCGCTCTCTTGCCGAAAAGCGTGACCATAAACGCCGCCGCGATTGCCACATGCAGTCCGGACACCGCCGTGATATGCGAGGTCCCGCTGACGGACAGCGCATAGCGCAGCTCGTCCGAATACCCGCTGCGGTCGCCGCTGAGCAGCGCGGACAAAAGTCCCGCCTCGTCCTCGGGCAGCAGTCCGGCAAGCAGCGCGCCTATCCTGCCGGAAAGCCGCCGCGCATGGCGCAGCGGACTCATGTCCGCACCCGCCTCCACGCGGGCAAAGCCGCTCTGCCGCACCGTGAGAAAATATCCGTTCTGCAGTCGGTTTTTGCTGTAATCCGGCTCTAAAACACGCACACTGCCCTCAAACTCCAGCCGGTCGCCCGGCGCGATATCCGGCGAGCCGTCAAGCAGATACAGCAGCGCCCGCGTTCGGCACGGCTCGCCGTTTATCTCGCGCACGGTTCCGTATACGGCGCCGTAGCTCTCGTAGCCCATGGCGTATTCGTCCGCCGTGAAGCTTATGCGCCCCGCCGCGCCGTCAAGCTCCGCCGCCGGAGCATAGATCAGCATGACGTACAGCATGCACCACAGCACGCCCGCCGCCAGCCCCATGACCGTATATCTCGCCGCCCCGCCGTACAGCAAAATCAGCGCCGCGGTCAGCAGCGCAGCCGCGGCTCCCGTGCCTATGGCGGCGGCGGTGCGCCCATGCGGAAAAAGCAGCGTGAATATCAGCACCGAGACGGAAAAGGCAGCGGAAAAGCAGAGCAGCACTCTGCCCTGCCCGATAAATTTCCGCTGCCCGAAAGGTCTCATATCATGCCATAGCTCCGAGCTGACCGCCCGCCAGCATGTGAAAATGCAGATGCAGCACGGTCTGTCCGGCGTCCTCGCCGGCGTTGGTCACCACGCGGTAGCCGCCCTCAAGCCCCAGCTCGCGGGCAAGTCTTGCCATGACCTCGTAAATATGCGCTATCAGCGCGCCGTGCTCCGCGCCGATCTCCCGCGCGCAGCTCAGCACGTGCTCCTTTGGTATCACCAATATATGCACCGGCGCCTGCGGCGCTATGTCGTAAAAGGCGTATACCGTGTCGTCCTCATAGACCTTTTTTGAGGGTATCTCCCCCGCGATTATCTTGCAGAAAATGCAGTCCATCATACACACCTCATTTCAGCATATCCGCCACTATGTTGTTGACCGCCTCCAGCGCCTCCTCCAGCTTGGAGGCGTCCTTGCCGCCGGCAGTGGCGCTGTCCGGTCTGCCGCCGCCTCCGCCGCCGCAGATCTTAGCCACCGCCTTGAGTATGTTGCCGGCATGAGCGCCCTTGCTCACCGCCTCCGGTCCGCAGGCGGCGGCAAAGCGCACGTTGCCGTCCTCCGCGACCGAAGCAAGCACGCAGACCACGTCCGGCAGCCTGTCGCGCAGGGAATCCGTGAGGCTGCGCAGCGCATCGGCGCCCGTCTCGTCCACCTTGACCGCCAGCACCTTGACGCCGCCCACCGTCTTGGTGAAGTCCATCAGCTCTATCGCCTTGAACGCCGCCAGCCTGCTCTCCAGCTTCTCGCGCACGCTCAGCGACTGGCGCAGCTCCTCCGTGACCTGCGCGGCGCGGCGCACCAGCTCCGCCGGCGCAGTCTTGAGCGTCTCCGCCGCCGAGGCTATCACGCTCTCGCGCTCGCGCATGAGGCGAATGAGCTCCATGCCGCAGCATGCCTCCACGCGGCGTATGCCCGCCGCCACGGAAGCCTCGCTGAGTATCTTGAAGCCGCCCACCTTGGCGGTGTTGTCCAGATGCGTGCCGCCGCACAGCTCGATGGAATAGTCTCCCATCCTCACCACGCGCACCACGTCGCCGTATTTTTCACCGAACAGCGCCATCGCGCCGAGCTTCTTCGCCTCGTCAACCGGCATCTCGGAGACGCTTATCTCCAGTCCGGCAAGCACGGCGCCGTTTACCCTGTCCTCTATCTCAGCTATCTGCTCTGGCGTGACGGCGCTGAAGTGGCTGAAGTCAAAGCGCAGTCTGTCCGGCTCGACCAGCGAGCCGCTCTGCTCGACGTGGTCGCCCAGCGTTTCGCGCAGTGCCTTTTGCAGCAGATGCGTTGCGGAATGAGCGCGCGATATCGCCGCACGGCGCACGCTCTCCAACTCCAGCTCCGCCTGCGCGCCCACGTCCATTCTGCCGCGTGCGACGCGCACCTGATGGATGTATTTCCCATCCGGCGTCTTGGTGACGTTCAGCACCTCCGCCTCAAAGCCGTCGCCCGTCATATATCCGCGGTCGGCGGTCTGTCCGCCGCTCTCGGCGTAGAAGGGCGTACGGTCGGTCAGCACAGCCGCGCTGTCGCCCTCGCCCGCCTGTCCGCTCATTTCTCCGTCGCGCACTATCGCCAGCACTCTGCCGCTGCATTTCGTTTCCGTATAGCCGCAAAATTCCGTCGGCGGCACGTCGTGCAGCGAAACGCCGTCGTCCTCCCAGCCGAGGTCGGCGGTATTGCCACGCGCTTTCTTGGCGCGATCGCGCTGCTCGTGCATCAGCTTTTCAAAAGCCGCGATATCCGCCTCCAGCCCGTGCTCCGCCAATATCTCCAGCGTGAGGTCTACCGGCAGCCCGTCCGTATCGTACAGCTTGAAGGCGTCTGCGCCGCTGAGGACCCGCTCATTCTTCGCCTTCAGCTCCGCGACCATGCCCTCCAGCCGCGCCAGACCCGTTTCCACGGTGCTGCCGAAGCGTTCCTCCTCCGCGCGTATAACGGCGGTGATGAAGGTTTCTTTTTCCTTCAGCTCCGGATAGGCGTTTTCATTTTCCGCAATGACCGTGCGGCACAGCTCGTAAAGAAACGGCTCCGTCACGCCCAGCAGCCGTCCGTGGCGCGCCGCGCGGCGCAGCAGACGGCGCAGGACATATCCGCGTCCGGCGTTGGACGGCATGATGCCGTCGCATATCATCATGGTCGTGCTGCGGATATGGTCGGTGATGATGCGCAGGGAAACGTCGGTCTTGGCGTCTGCTCCGTATTCCTTGTCCGTCAGCCTGCACACGTGCGCCAGTATCCGCGCCACGGTGTCTATCTCTAACAGGGACTCCACCTCCTGCATGATGCAGGCGAGGCGCTCCAGCCCCATGCCGGTGTCGATGTTCTTCTTCTCCAGCGGGGTATAATTACCCTTGCCGTCGGAATTGAACTGCGTGAAAACGAGGTTCCAGAACTCTACATAGCGGTCGCAGTCGCAGCCCACGGAACAGTCCGGACGGTGGCAGCGATACTGCTCGCCGCGGTCGAAATATATCTCCGAGCAGGGACCGCAGGGACCGGAGCCTATCTCCCAGAAATTATCCTCGCGCCCCAGCCGCACCATATGTGACGGGTCTACGCCTATCTCCTGCGTCCAGATGTCGTACGCCTCGTTGTCGTCGTGGAACACGGAGACATACAACCTGTCCACCGGCAGCTCCAGCACCTCGGTGATGAACTCCCACGCCCAAGAGCACGCCTCGCGCTTGAAATAATCGCCGAAGGAAAAGTTGCCCAGCATCTCGAAATAGGTGCCGTGGCGCGCGTCCTTGCCGACGTTCTCGATGTCCGGCGTGCGTATGCACTTCTGACACGAGGTCGCACGCGGCGCAGGCGGCGTCAGCTCGCCGGTGAAATACGGCTTGAGCGGCGCCATGCCCGCGTTTATCAGCAGCAGCGAATGGTCGTTTTGCGGCACGAGCGGAAAGCTCTTGAACCTGTAATGCTCCTTTTGCTCAAAAAAGTTGAGAAAAAGCTCTCTCAGTTCGTTGACTCCTAATTTTTTCATTGATATTTCCCCTCTATGTTCTTGATTTTTCTTTTCTTAATATCGAAAACTCCGGCGCCTTTACCGGCAGCCGCGCCGTGAATTCCATATTCGGCACGTTGACGCAGTCCGTCTCCTCGCCGTCCGCGCCGCGCACGTCCGCAAGCCGCACCGCGCCGCAGTATCCGTCCGGCGTAAGCAGCTCCAGCGCGTCCGCGGCAAAGAGCTTGTTTTTCTGCTGCAGACGGCAGGCTCCGTCCTCCGCCTCGCCCAGCACCACGGCGCACACGTCCCACTCGCGGATATATTCCGAGCTGTCCGTGCGCTGCTCGCCGCGTCCGCCGAAGTAAAAGCCCGTGTAATACTGCCGGTGGCTCACCTTGTCCAGCTCGCGCAGCAGCTCCCGCGCCGACGCCTCGCTCCACTCTCCCGCGCCGTACATGTCCAGCGCGCGGCGGTATGCTCCCGTCGTGACTGCGGCGTAGTAAAAGCTCTTTGCCCTGCCCTCTATCTTGAGGCTGTCTATGCCCGCCTCCGCCAGCAGGGCGATATGCTCCAGCATGCAGAGGTCCTTGGAGTTGAAGATATATGTTCCGCCCGCGTCCTCGCGCACCGGCATGTACTCTCCCGGGCGAGTCTCCTCCACCAGACTGTATTTCCAGCGGCAGGGCTGCGCGCACGCGCCTCCGTTGGCGTCGCGCCCGGTGAGGAAGTTCGAGAGGATGCATCTGCCGGAATACGCCATGCACATCGAGCCGTGGACAAAGGTCTCTATCTCCAGCCCCGTCGGCGCGCCCTCGCGGATGCGCTTTATTTCATCGAGGCTCAGCTCCCGCGCCAGCACGACGCGGGACGCGCCCATGCGGTGATATTCCGCCGCCGCCTCGGCGTTTGTTATGCTTGCCTGCGTGCTGACGTGCAGCTTCAGCGACGGCGCGTATTTCTTTGCCGCCGCCATTGCTCCCATGTCTGCGACTATCAGCGCGTCCAGCGGCAGACTGTCCAAATAACGCAGATATTCCGGCAGCGCCTCCATATCGCGCCCGTGCAGCATAGAGTTGACCGTGACAAAGGCGCGCACGCTGCGCGCACGGCAATATTCCGCCGCCGCACGCAGACCGTCTGCGTCAAAGTTTCCCGCCGAGGCGCGCATGCCGAAGCGGTCGCCGGCAAAATACACCGCGTCCGCGCCGTATGCCGCGGCAAAGCGCAGCTTTTCCATATCGCCCGCAGGGGCGAGCAGCTCCGGCAGTCTCTTCATCGCTTTGCTCTCATCTCCGCCACGGCGGCGTTATGCTCCTCCAGCGTCTTGCTGAACACATGACCGCCGGTGTCCGGGTCGAGCACGTAGTAATAATAACCGTGCTCCTCCGGCATGAGCGCCGCCACCAGCGAGCTGGTGCCGGGGTTGCATATCGCCGTGGGCGGCAGTCCCTCGTGCGTGTAGGTATTGTACGGCGAGTCTATCCGCAGGTCGCTGTCCGTCAGCTCCGACTTGTGCCCCGTCGCATACAGTATGGTGGCGTCTATATTGAGGAAGGGAAAGCTGTCGCTGTCAAGGCGGTTGCGGATAACGCCGGATATCATCGTCCGCTCGGTATCGAGCTTTGCCTCCTTCTCTATCATCGAGGCGATATTGACGACCTCCGCCACCGTCATGCCCTGCGTCTCCGTCAGTTCCAGCATCTCTCTGGTATATTTCTTGACGAAATTATTGAGCATCTTGTTTATCACGCTCACGGGCTTGTCGTTGATATAAAACTCGTAGGTATCGGGGAAAAGATAGCCCTCAAGCCGATTTTCCCGCATGGGTACCTCCTTGAGTATCTCGTGCGAGAACTTATAGGTGTTCGCCGTCTCGATAAAGTCCTCGGCGCTGCACACCATCTTATCCTCCACCAGCTCCGCTATCTGCGATATCGTATAGCCCTCCGGTATCGTCACCATCGTCGTCTCCTGATAGGTTGCGACCCGCGTGAGCGCGTCTATTATCTGTCCGTAGTCCATATTGGTGCGGACGCTGAACTTGCCGCCCTTGTACTCATCGATATGCTTCAGACGGCTCATCAGCGAAAACGCCCATTTGTATTGTATCAGCCCGTTTTCCTTCAAAACCTCCGCCATCTCGGCGGGCGTGCTGCTGCCGGATATGTCCAGCACGACCTCGCGCTCCGGCTTTACCAGCGCCAGCACGTCGTTTGCCACCAGAATTATTACCGTGGACAGCAGCAGCGATATCCCCACGATCAGCACGATATAGCTGAAGGTGTTCATTATCTTCCGCACGCGGCGCACGCCGCCGCGCTTTTTATTTTCCGCCATATTAGCCTCCTCCGGCGCTATTTAAGATACAGCGCCTTGACTATAAACACCGCCGCCAGCAGCCATATGCCTGGCGCAAGCAGCAGCTCTGAAGCCGCCTGCCGCAGCGGCACGCCTGCAAAGCGTTTGATCTTTCCGCGCTCCACCAGCTTTTCCAGACTGTGCATGGACAGATACAGCATCGCACAGAAGACGAAAAAGCTGATCAGTATGAAATACGGCCAGAAGCCGAGCGTTTCATATCCTCCCGCCCATTTCCTGAGCAGCAGGAAGAACAGATTGTTCAGCCCGTGGGCAAGCACCGCCGGCCACACAGAATCCAGCACATAGGTCATATATCCGTATATCAGTCCGGCGGCAAAGGGTCCCGCCAGATTATATATATTCCCGTGCGCCAGCGCAAACGCCAGCGCGGAAAGGAGCAGCGCCGCGCTCGTCCCGCCGCTCTCAAACGCCGAGAGCAGCGCCCCGCGAAACAGCAGCTCCTCCAGCAGCGCGGGAAGTATCACCACGGTCAGCAGCGCGGCAAGCGGCTGTATGCTGTCGGCATAATCGAGATAGCCTGTCTGCCGGTAGAACGAGCTGCCGGCGATGCTGCTGATCAGGCAGTTGAGCAAAAACGCCGCCAGCATCGCCGTCAGCGACATGAATATCACAAAGGGCAGCGAGCGCCGCGGGCGCTTTTTTACCCTGAGCTGCGCCGGTCTGCCGCAGAGCTTTCCGGCAGCGAGCAAAAACGCCATCGGCAGGGCGAACATCACCGCCTGCCCGGCTGCTATGCTGCCCGACGAAAGCTTTACCGCGCCGGACGAAAGCAGATGCTCAAAGCCGATCGCCAGCCCCATATATATCACGGGAGCAAAGCCCGCCGCCAGAGAAAACCTGTCCTTTTTCATCAGCTTACCTCAAATCAGTTGAACATCAAATTGATGTACGGCGTGCGCCGCGTGCCGCGCAGCGCGCGTTCTCCGCGTTCGCTCAGCGGCAGCAGACAGCCGAAGGGCGCGGCGTCCCCCTCTGCGGGGCTTTGCGCCGTGCAGGGACCGAGCGCCGCCGCCAGCAGCTCCCTCTCCGCGCCGACAAGCTCCGTGAGCAAAAGCTCCTCCTGTCTCTCGCCGAAGCAGTAGGCGAGCATCTCCGCCCCGCGCTCCAGCACATACGTCTCGCCAAAAAGCTCCGTTTGCAGCCGCATCCACTCCGCGCTCCGCACCGGCGCCAGTCTGCCGCGCATCTCGCGCTCGTACAGCGCCAGCATCGCCTCCGCGTCACGCGGCTCCGCCCTCCGCAGGCGGTATCCCGCAGGCAGTTCGCCTGCGCCGAATTTGCGGCGGCCGACGGCAAACGCCGGCAGATAGCCAAACCGTCCGTAAAAGGCGAAAAGTCCGTCGTTCTGCGTTATCAGCGCGGAAAAATCGTGTCCGCGCCGGCGGCTTTCCTCAAAGGAAAGCTCCAGCAGCCTGCCCATGCAGCCTCTGCCCCGCGCCGCCGGCAGCGTCCCCGCGGCGTAGATATACGTTGCCGGAAACTGCTCTCCGTCCAGCGCCAGCTCAAAGGCGGGGATATGCACGGCGGAGAGTATGCGCCCGCCCTCACGCAGCACCAGCGTGTCCTCCGCGCGCCAAAAGCCGTCGAACAGCCACTCGCAGAAGTCCCGCTCGCCGGGGAAGCAGGCGTCGTATATCTCCATCAGCTCCGCCCTGTCCTGCGGCGCGGCAAAGCCCGTCATCACCTCGGCACCGCCCGGTATTTTTCCGTCAGCCCGCACGGCTCGTAGGACAGCTTTGCCTGACGCAGCCCCGGTATGCCCATATCCTCCTCACGGTTGATATAGCGGTAGCCCACGGCGTTGCGCGAAGCAAACTCCTTGTTTATCATCTGATAGGCGCCGTCTATCTCTGCGTCCGCCTTCTCTATCAATATCTCCATGACCTCGCCGTTCTGCGGGCAAGCCAGCGTGAAGGCTATCATATGCCCGTCCAGCCGTATCGCCCCGCCGAGAAAGCCCAGCTCGTGATAATTGTCCAGCGCACGGCGGATGGCGGAATACTCATAGCGGTAATCCTCGCAGTTCTCGTCGTCCCGCTGCATGCACCATTCGTGCAGAAACTCCAGTATCTCCTCGCGGTCACGCTCCGGCTCCACGTCGGAATATTCCCAGCGTCCCGCGTATTCCGCCTTGAAGCGGTTGATAAAATTGCGCTTGCCGTGGTACTTCTTGCCCGTAAGGTTTATCAGATCCTCGGCGTTGTACACGTAATCGAACTCCGAGCGCTGCTCCTCAAACTCGTATTTGTCCGGGAACGCCGCCTCCAGCTCTGCCTTGCCCGCCTCGGTCAGCAGCACTATCTCGTAGGGACGGCCGCGCGCGGCGGCATCCTCCTCCAGCACCTGCGCGGCATGCGCCAGCGAGCCGCCGAGCGGCATGTAATAGGTCGTAAATCCTTCGCCCAGCTCCGCCTTGGTGTACAGCGTGCCATCCAGCTCGCAGGTCTCCACGCCGTAGTGCTCCGCCCATATGTAGAGCGTGGCGAAGCAGCGGTCGCTCATTATCGCGCCGTCCGATTGCAGATACGGATCGACGCTCTCCCTGTCCTTCACTTCAAGCTGCTTGAAATCAAGCATAAATCAAACTCCCAACGTTTTTGTTATTTTTTCCAGTATTTCCGCGTGTATTTCCTCCGCGGGTCTCACTCTGCCGCCCTCCGCGCAGCGTATCAGCTCCCAGCCGCAGCGGCGGCAGACCTCCAGCGCGCGCTCGCGGCATTTTGCCAGATACGCCGTGTCCCGCTCGTGTATATCGCCGCCGTCGCCCTGCCGCCTGTGCAGCAGCCGCACGGCATGCTCCGTCGGCATATCAAGGAAGAACACCTGCGTCGGCTCTGGCAGCCCCAGCAGACGGTATTCGTAGTCAAACAGCCATTTAAGAAATCCCGCCGCCTGCTCCGGCGGCAGCTTGGACGCCTGATGCATCGCGTTGGAGGTGGTGTAGCGGTCGCACAGCACCGGCACGCCGCGCAGATAATCCTCCCGCCAGTCCGTCTGGAAGGAGGCGTACCTGTCCATGGCGAAAAAGCTCGACGCGGCGTAGGGATTTACGCTCTCCGGGTCGGCGCCGAAGCCGCCGCGCAGATACATCTCCAGCATGGCGGCGGACGGCTGCCCGTATCGCGGAAAGCGCACCGTGCGGTGCGTCACGCCCCGCGCCGTCAGCGCCTCGTCCAACAGGGCAAACTGCGTGGATTTGCCGCTGCCGTCCGTCCCCTCTATCACAAAAAGCCGTTCAGACATTGCCGCACCGCCTGCGTACCTCCGCCGCCCTGCCGCAGCTCATCTTGCCTTCGCTGCACGCGCCGTAAGCGCAGGAGGGACCCGCCTTGGCAAACAGCCCCGGCGCCGCCGCGCGGCACTGCTCCAGCATCTGCCACGCCAGCTCGCGTATCTCCCACTGCGCCCGCATGCAGCAGCGCAGACGGAAGAAATTGTGCAGCGAGCGGGCGTTCATGGTCATGACCAGCTTGGTCTCGCAGGCATTGGGCAGCACAAAACGCGCGTCCTCGATGGCCGCCTTTTCCGCCTTTTTGCGCGCCGATCGCTCGTCCTCGCCCGCCTCCGTCAACTCCCTTAAATGCCGCTCGAAAAGCAGCTCTGCCAGCCGCCCGTAGTCCTCCCACGCGCGGCGCATGCTCGCCTCATATATCTCCGCCGCCGCCTTGTCCGCCGCTATCTCCGGCGGTGTGATGAATGACGGCTCCCTGCCTCGCACGTATCTCTGCGACTGCACGCTGAAGGACGCGATGCGGTGGCGGGTAAGCTGCGCCAGCAGACTGCGCGAAACGCCCTCCGCCGCGAAGGTAAAGCTCGCATGCTCTATCGGGCTTTCGTGCCCCATATCCGTCAGCATGCGGAGAAAGCCGTCCACCTTCTCCGGTGACAGCCCCTCCATTATCTCGTCCGCGCCGGACGGAGAATAGCATATCATAGCCGCCGCGGCGACCAGCTTTTCCGGCTCCGGCGTATGCGCGATGAGCCTGACCTTAAGCATGTTTTCCGCCTCCCCTCAATCTGAACCATACCGCCTGTACCAGATATGCCGGCAGCTTTGCCATGCGCCCGATGCGGCGCGGCTCGCGCAGCAGCCGGTACAGCCATTCCAGACCGAGCTTTATAAATATATCCGGCGCGCGGCGGACGTTGCCCGCCAGCACGTCCATCGTGCCGCCCAGCCCCGCCATGAGGCTCACGTTCAGCTCGCGCTCGTGCGCCGCCATGAAATACTCCTGCTTCGGCGCGCCGAGACAGACGAACAGCGCATCCGCCGGTGCGGCGTTTATCTTCTCCACGACCTTGCTTTCGTCGTCGTAATATCCATCCAGGCAGCCTGCCACCGTCAGTCCGGGATATTTTTCCCGCAGCTTATCCGCCGCCTGCTCTGCCACGCCCGGCTTTGCCCCAAAGAGGAACAGGCTCCTGCCCGCCTCCGCCAGCCTGCCGCACAGCGCGTCGGCAAACTCCACACCCGCCAGCTTCTGCCGCACGGGGTCGCCGATTATCCGCGACGCCAGCACCACGCTTATCCCGTCGGGCAGCACCAGCCCGGAGGAATTGATTATCTCCAAAAGCCGCCTGTCCCGCCTGCACATGAGCGCATGCTCGGCATTGGGCGTGACCACGCGGCACCTCTCCCCGGCGGCGATGCGCTCCATCGCCGCGTCCAGCGCCTCCTCCATGCTCAGGCTGTCAAAGCCTATGTCCATTATCTGCTTTCGCATCCGTCACCTCTTGACCGCCGTCTCCGGCTACACAATAACACAATAAAAATATTATATCAAATAAAAGCGCGCTGCACAACCTGCAATTATCTGAACAATGCCGCCGCTCCGTCTTTGTCATTTACATGTCCGCTGAGCTTCATTCGTTTTCCTTCTACCCCTGCAGTCCTCTCGACTGCCTGTCCATGTCCTCTATCACGATATCGTGTATCTCGCCCAGCGAGGCGCAGTATTCCAGTATCTTCCACGGCTCGTTGGTATGAAAATGTATCTTTATCAGCTCCTCGTCGCCTATCGCCAGCAGCGAGTCGCCCTCAAAATGCTCCCTTATATAGTCGTTTATCGCGTCCTCGTCCAGCCCCTTGCCCTCGATGAGAAGCTGCGTGTCATACCTGAACTCCAGCATATCGTCAAGCCTCCGTCAAATCTTTTTTACAGCTCCGCGCCGCTTTGCTCGCGGCGGGATGCGCTGCGATATATCGCCAAAAGAAGCAGCCCCAGCGCCGCCGCAGACGCCGCCAGCACGCCCGGCAGCGAAGCATCCGTCAGCACGTTCTCCGCCAGCCAGTCCACCAGATACGACGAGGCATTGAAGGCGATATGGAACAGCAGCGACGGCCAAAGACTGCCCGTTACCACGCGGATATATCCCATGATGACTCCTATCGCCGCGGCATACGCCATCCACAGCAGCGCTCCGTGTCCCGCGCCGAAGAGCAGCGCCTGCACTGCCACCGCCGCCGCGGCCGGCATAATGCGCCCCAAATGCTTCATCACCAGTCCGCGGTATATCACTTCCTCCACCAGCGGCGCGGCAAGCACCGTCGCCAGCACGTCCGCCCACGGCGCGGCGGAGGAAAGCGCGGCATACGCCTCGCTGTACTGCTCCATCACCGACGCCGGTATCGGCAGCATATAGAGCAGCATGCTCAGCCAGACATTGCCCGCGACGCCCGCCAGCAGGCACAGCGCCGCCTCCCTCGCGGGAATGCGCGCAAAGCCGCAAAAGCTGCCGAAGCCCTCCCGCCGCGACCTCGCAATGAGAAACACCGTCAGCAGCGTCACCGCGCTGCTGAATATCAGTATCAGCGTACTGTTGTCCTGCAGCATTTTCACGGCAAGTTCTTCCATATTCGCCGCGCGGCCGCTTGCGATCGCGCTTATCATGAATAATATCGTCAGCACCGTACCGCACGCCACCTGTACGCCGAGGTGCAGCGCCAAATAGCCGAATACCGCGCCGATATTTTTCAAATATTTTCCGCCCTTGCTTTCCATTTCACACCGTCCGTTTCATCAAACCGCCGCCGGAACCTCCGGCGGCGAGGATATAGCTTGCTGCCTTGCCGCCGGGCGTCAGGCGTACAGCGGATATTTTTCGCACATCGCCGTCACGCTCTGCCGGATATGCTCTGCGCTGCCCTCAAAGTCCGTCGCCGCCAGCCTTATCAGCCGCGCGATCTCCTTCATCTCCGCCTCGCGGAAGCCGCGCGTCGTCACCGCCGGCGTGCCCACGCGAATGCCGCTGGTGACGAACATACCCTGCGGGTCGTTTGGCACGGCGTTTTTATTCGCCGTTATGTACACCGAGTCGAGCCGCTGCTGCAGCTCCTTGCCTGTGACGCCCATATTCTGCAAATCGACGAGCATCAGATGATTGTCCGTGCCGCCGGAAACGAGGCGGAATCCCTCCGCCAGCATCGCCTCTGCCAGCACGGCGGCGTTTTTTATCACCTGCTGCTGATACTGCTTGAACTCCGGACGCTGCGCCTCGCCGAAGCACACCGCCTTTGCCGCGATGACATGCTCCAGCGGTCCGCCCTGCGTGCCGGGAAACACCGCCTTGTCGATCTGCTGCGCCAGCTCCTTTTTGCAGAGGATCATGCCGCCGCGCGGTCCGCGCAGAGTCTTGTGCGTGGTGGTGGTGACCACGTCGGCGTACTCCACGGGGTTCATGTGCAGCCCCGCCGCGACCAGCCCCGCGATATGCGCCATGTCCGCCATCAGATAAGCGCCGATCTCCCGCGCTATCTCCGCGAATATGTCAAAGCGTATCTCGCGCGGATATGCCGAGGCTCCCGCCAGTATCAGCTTTGGGCGGCGCTCCCGCGCAAGCCGGCGCACCTGCTCGTAATCTATCGTCTCCGTTTTTTCGTCCAGTCCGTAGGGCACGATATCGAAATAAGCGCCGGAGATATTAACCGGGCTGCCGTGGGACAGATGCCCGCCGTGCGCAAGGTTCAGCCCCAGCACGGCGTCGCCCGGCTTCAGCAGCGCGAAAAACACCGCGTTGTTGGCATTGGCGCCGGAATGCGGCTGCACATTGGCATGCTCCGCGCCGAAAAGCTCGCAGGCGCGGCGGCGGGCAAGCTCCTCCAGCTCATCCACGTACTCGCAGCCTCCGTAATAGCGTCTGCCGGGATAGCCCTCGGCATATTTGTTGGTCAGGCAGGTCGCCATGGCGGCTATCACCGCCGGACTGGCGATATTCTCCGAGGCTATCAGCTCGATATTGCGCTGCTGGCGGGCGTATTCGCGCCGCACCGCAGAGCCTGCCTCCCGGTCGCTCTCCTCCACAAAGCTCATGATTTTCTCCAGCATGCCGCCGTCCTCCTGTTATCTTTATCTCTGAATTGCAATATTATATACCAATTTTGCATTTTTTTCAATATTTTGCTATAATGTGAGGTGTAAAATTTTATCGGCTTTTCAGCCGAAAAGAGGTGTTTTCTGCACAATGGACATGAAGAAGAAGGCGGCGCATATCGCGGACGTTCTGCGGGAGCATTATCCCGACGCCTGTTCGCTGGACTCCGGGCAGGATTACGAGCTGCTTTTTGCCGCGCGGCTCTCCGCCCAGTGTACCGACGCGCGGGTGAATACCGTGACGGAGGTGCTGTTCGCCCGCTACCCCACGCTGGAGGCGTTTGCCGAGGCGGATATGGAGGAGCTGTGCCGGATAATCCGCCCCTGCGGGCTTTTCCGCACCAAGGCGCGCGACATAAAGCTCTGCGCGCAAAGGCTCATCGCGGACTTCGGCGGCAGAGTGCCGGACACGGTGGAGGAGCTTCTTACCCTGCCCGGCGTCGGGCGCAAGATAGCCAATCTCATCGTCTCCGACCTCTACGGCAAGCCCGCCGTCGTCGCGGACACCCACTGCATACGCATCTCCAACCGGCTGGGGCTGATACCCGGCGGCAGCAAGGACCCGTATAAGGTCGAGCTGGCGCTGAGCGATATCGTCCAGCCGCAGGAGCAGGCGTCGCTGTGCCATCGCTTCGTGCATTTCGGGCGCGATATATGCACCGCCCGCAGCCCAAAATGCGGCGCATGTCCGCTGGCGGACTGCTGCCCCTCGGCGGAAAAATAAAATCTGAGAGCGCGGGTCAGCCCGCGCTCTTTTTGTTATTTCTTCTCCGGCTTTTTTATTACTGACCACATCATCGCCAAAGCAATTACACCTGAATACACTATCGCCCACATCATATACCCCGGCATACCATAAGGATATATTCTATTCGCTTCTTGCAGCGCTCCGGCGGCAAACCCTATTACGTACCCTAATGCCACTCCTCCCATAACCGTTTTTGAGTGCGCGATATATGCAAAGGCGGCAATAACCGTACCAAACATTGCCAATAAGCGGCAATATCCCTTATTGGTATAATCAAGGTCAGACAGAACGCCCTTGAGCAGCACATATCCCCCCCACACAATGGCAAGACACAGTAACAAAAACAGCCCCTCCGAGCTGAAAATTCTTTTCAGTCTTCGCTTCATTTTATCATCTCCTGGCTAAAGATAATGCTTTATCAAATAATCCAAATATATTGTTTTGCAAATTCTTAAGTTCATATATAGCATATTTCCGATATAAATGCAATACTGCCCTTCGGCGGAATCGGGCGCAAATTGCAATTCTCGGCGGAAAAATAAAAAATTGCGCTCCGGCGCGATATGTGGTATACTGAGGTATACGGAGCTTTGACTCCGTACAAGCCAAAGCGCATATAATGTCATGCAGGCACGCCGCATTTTTCATGCGGCAGGGAAAACAGCATGACTAAAACCCGCCCTCGCGTGGAAAAATATCAATGCGGACATGTCCGACTATTTCCTGCGGAGCGTGATTGGCTTGGAACACAATCTCAATAACAACGTCAGGCGCGGCGAGATATATTACGCCGATCTCAGTCCGGTCATCGGCAGCGAGCAGGGCGGGATACGTCCGGTGCTTATCGTGCAGAACGACGTCGGCAACCGGTACAGCCCCACCGTCATCGCGGCGGCGATAACCTCGCAGCAGAACAAGACGCGCCTGCCCACTCATATCGAAATCTCGGCAAGGAGCTATGGCCTTTCCAAAAGCTCCGTCATATTGCTGGAGCAGATAAGGACACTGGATAAAAAGAGGCTGCGCGAGCGCATGGGCTGTCTTGACGACGACGTCATGCAGCAGGTGGATGGCGCCATCGCAGTCAGCCTCGGACTGCGTACAGACGAGGAGCGACTTATCGCGGAGGTGTAAAAATGAACAAGAGGAAGTGGAATATCTGGCTGGCGACATTGCTGCTCGTCCTGCTGACGCTCACCGGTTATTTTGCGATAGCCGCCGATTATGGCTCCAAGGGTGACCCGCTGGTCAGTCTGAGCTACATAAACGACGTGCTCGCGCCGCAGACCGCGCGCCAGATCGACGAGGCGTTTGCCGAAAAAAAGCAGGAGTTCGACGCCCAGATAGACGAGCGCATGCGGGAGTGGAACGCCGAGTTTGACCGCAAGGTGGAGGAATACCGCGCTTCGCTCGGCTCCGCCGTCGTCAGCGACGAGCTGGTGGACGCCGTGGCGGACGCGGTAATTGCCCGCGGCGGCTCCGGCGCGGCTTCCTCCTCCGAATCGTGGAAGGTCGTCAAGCTGGAGGCGGGCAAGACCCTGACCGGCGAGGTGGGCTGCGAGATACTGCTGCGCATCGGCAGCGCGACCTGCGTCGCCGGCGGCAGCCCCGGTCTGATAAATCTCTCCGCCGGAAACGAGCTTACCGGCGGCGGCTCGCTCAGCCAGAACAACCTTTACATCGTCACCGTCAAGGGACGCGGCATCAAGACCGCGGGCGGCTGCACGGTGCTCGTCAGCGGCAGCTATACGATAGACTGACGCACGTTTTTTCAGGCAAGCCCACCGGAAAAAAGCCGATGGGCTTGTTTTGCAATTTTAACAAAAAGAGGAAATTACGATGGAGTATCTGAAGAATTTTTACGAAAACTACGACGAGGACGGCAGACTGCTCTCTCAGCACGGACAGGTGGAATACATAACCACGCGGAAATACATCGACGAGTGCCTTGCCGCCGCAGGCGGCAGGCACATACTTGAGGTAGGCGCCGGCACCGGCAGATACAGCGTCGCGCTGGCTAAGGAGGGCTATGAGGTCACGGCGGTGGAGCTTATCGAGCACAACCTTGAGCTGCTGCGGCAGAAGCTGGACGGCACGGAAAGCCTCACCGCCGTTCAGGGCAACGCCCTCGATTTATCGCGCTTTGCCGACGACAGCTTTGACCTCACGCTTCTGCTGGGTCCGATGTACCATCTGTACAGCCGCGAGGACAAGCTGCTGGCTCTGCGCGAGGCGGTGCGCGTGACCCGGCGCGGCGGCTATATTCTGGTCGCCTACTGCATGAACGAGCCGACCGTGATACAGTACGTTTTTGGGCTGAACAGGCTCGGTGAGGTCATGGAGCTGGACATGCTCACCGAAGACTGGCACTGCATCAGCAAGCCCAAGGACCTTTTTGAGCTTATCCGCACGGAAGAGATCGCCGAGCTGGACGGCGAGCTGGACGTTTCCCGCGTGAAGCTTATCGCCACGGACGGCGCCACCAATTATCTGCGTGATTATATCGACAAAATGGACGCCGAGACCTTTGCCCGCTGGCTGGACTACCATCTCACCATTTGCGAGCGGCAGGACCTCATCGGCGCCTCGCATCACACGCTGGATATTTTGCGGAAAAACTGAGCGGAGGCACGTAATGAACATAAACGCCGAAAACATATCTGCCCTTCTGCCGGAAAAATACCGCGCGCTGCACGTTACGGCTCTGGGCGAGACGGACTCCACCAACGAGCGCGCCAAGCAGCTCGCCGCCGAGGGCGCAGAGCTGCCGCTGCTGATCACCGCAGACAGTCAGACCGCCGGACGCGGACGGCGCGGGCGCTCGTTCTATTCCCCGCCGGGCTGCGGACTGTACATGACGCTGGCGCTGCCCATAAGAGGCGCTCTTTCCTCCGCCGTCACCCTGACGACCGCCGCTGCCGCCGCGGTCTCGCGGGCGATAGAGGAGCTTACCGCCATCCGCACGGGCATAAAATGGGTCAACGATATATATGTCAGCGGCAAAAAGGTCTGCGGCATCCTTGCGGAGACTGCCGCCCGCCGCGGTGAGGCGCAGCCCTCATGCGTGGTGATCGGCGTGGGGATAAATCTCAGCACGGAGAGCTTTCCAGATGAGCTTGCGGACACCGCCGCCGCTCTCGGCGTGCCCGTCAGTCTGCGCGAGCGGCTTGCCGCCCGCATATGCGCGGAGCTGCTGGACATATATCACGCTCTGCCGGACGCGGGCTACATGGAGTATTACCGCAGCCGCTCCATCGTGCTGGGACGGGATATAAGCTTTCTTGCGGACGGACGCGCCTTTTCCGGCAGGGCGCTTTCCGTGGACGACGCCGGCGGTCTGCTCGTCGCGCTGCCGGACGGCGGCGAGATCACCCTCCGCAGCGGCGAGATAACCCTGCGGCTGGCATAACCTAACCGATTTTTCTGTGCGGCGCCGCTTTCCGGAGCGGCGCTTTTTATTTTGCGCATATTCCCGTCGCCGTCCGAATATCATTTCTCAAAGGGGTGACCGAAGTGGAAAGATGCGAGCTTTTTCTTTGCGGACATGTAGTCGGCGGCGTGAGCTGGAACGAATGCGGCGGGCGCGTGCTGATACGGGCGGAGTGCCCCTTCCGCCCGCGGCTGATATACCGCGTGCTGCTCGTCCTGCCGGACGGGACGCTGCTGCCGCTGGGCGTGATGCAGCCGGAGGACGGCAGCTTTGTCCTGCGGCGGCGGCTGGGGAGCGCGGAAAGCCGCCTTCTTGCCGCCGCAAGACCCGTCCGCGCCGAGGTGATGACCGCCTTCCCCGGCGAGACGCCGCTGGCGGGACTGCCCTTTTATTTCTCCGCCTTTCAGCCCGCGGAGACGCCGCCCGCGCGCGACGCGCTGCTCGCCCGCGCCATGGAGAGCGCGCCCTGCCGCTGTCTCAGCTTTGACGGCGGCACATATGTGCTGTTTCCCCTCAGTCCGCAGGGCAGCGCCTTTGCGCCGTTTTTATGCCTGACCTGCGCCGTGCGCCATGAGGGGCTGCTGTGGGGGCTGCTGAGGCTGGCTCCCGACGGTACGCTGCTGCCGCCGGAAATGCCGCGCGCATAATCAGACATCTTTTTCCGCCCTTGCGGTTTATACTGGACAAAAAGGAGGCGATGCCCTTGCGCGCGGTATATGTAGACGTGCTTTTTGCCGTCAATCTGGCGATAAATTATCTTCTGCTGCTGTCCACAGCCCGCTTTTGCGGGGTGTATGTGCGCCGCCGCAGGATCGCCGCCGGTGCGGCGTTCGGCGCGCTGTGCGCCGTGCCGCTGTACTTCGCTTCGCCGGGTGTGCCGCTCTCGCTGCTGATAAAGCTCTGCCTCTGCGCCGCCGTGACCGCCGTGGTCTTCGGCAAGCAGGGACGCGGCGTTTTCCTGCGGCTGTGCCTGTCCTTCACCGTCATATCCTTCGTCTTCGCCGGCGGCACGGCGGCGCTGGCGTGGATCGGCGGCACGGGCGGCGTTTCCGTCAGCGGCGGCGTGCCGTATTTCCGCATATCGCTCGGCATGCTCGCCGCGGCGGCGGTGCTGGCATATGCCATACTTGCGCTGACAGGCTCCGCGCGCGGCAGCGCCCGTCAGAAAAGCGCCGATATCGTGATCCGCATGGGCGGGCGCTCTGTCCGTCTGCGGGCGCTGTCCGACTCCGGCAATATGCTGCGCGAGCCGATCAGCGGCAAGCCCGTCATCGTCGTGCCCGCGGCTGCCGCCGCCTCGCTTTTTACCGGCGCGGAGGCGCAGATACTTGCGGAAGCGGGGGCAGCGGACGTTTTCGACGCCTATTCGCGCCTGACGGCGGCGCACGCGGGCAGGTTCCGTCTTGCGCCATACAAGACGGCGGGCGGCAGCGGCATGATGATAGTTCTGCGCCCCGACGCCGTAACGGTGGACGGCAGGCGCACCGACAAATACCTCGTGGGAATATCCCCGGAGGAAATAGACGCCGGCGCGGGCTGCAGAGCCGTGATCGGACTGTGAATGCAAAGGAGAGTTTGTCATGAGGCTGTTTTTCATAAGGCTTTATCTGCGCCTGCTGAAGCTGCTCGGCAGGTACGGGACGCTGCCGGGCGTATACTATCTGGGCGGCTCGGAGAGCCTGCCGCCGCCGCTCAAGCCCGAAGAAGAGGCGCGCTATATCGCAGTGTACACCGGCAGCGAGCCGGAGATCCGCCGCGTGCTGATCGAGCATAATCTGCGGCTGGTGGTCTACATCGCCAAGAAGTTTGAGAACACCGGCGTCGGCGTGGAGGACCTTGTTTCCATCGGCACGATCGGGCTGATCAAGGCGGTGAATACATATCGCAGCGACAAAAACACCAAGCTCGCCACCTACGCCTCGCGCTGCATCGAGAACGAGATATTGATGTATCTGCGCAAAAGCTCCAACCAGCGCACGGAAATCTCCATCGACGAGCCGCTCAACGTGGACTGGGACGGCAACGAGCTGCTGCTCTCCGACATACTCGGCACTGAACCGGACTGCGTCATGCGGCCGGTGGAGGACGATGTGGAGCGCGAGATACTCGGACTTTCTATCGAAAAGCTCTCCCCGCGTGAGCGCATGATAATCACCATGCGCTTCGGGCTGGGCGGCGGCGAGGAAATGACGCAGAAGGAGGTCGCCGACCGGCTGGGCATCTCGCAGTCCTACATATCGCGGCTGGAAAAGCGCATAATCCTGCGGCTGAAAAAGGAGATGCTGCGCGCCCTCTGAGCCTTGCACCGCCGATCTCCACGCGCGAAAAAAGCAGATATTGCTGTTTATTATTGCCGCCGCTGACTGAATGAAAAACCTCCATTCGGAAATACTTTTTACATAAGCTTTTCGGAGGGATATTATGCAGTCGAAGGTCGAGATATGCGGAGTAAATACGGCTAAGCTCAAGGTGCTGAAAAATCACGAAACGATGGAGCTGCTGCGGCGCGCGCACGCCGGCGACAGGCAGGCGCGCGACGAGGCGGTATCGGGCAACCTTCGGCTGGTGCTCTCGGTGGTGCAGCGGTTTTCCGGACGCGGCGAGGCGATGGACGATCTCTTTCAGGTGGGCGTGATCGGGCTGCTCAAGGCGGTGGACAACTTCGACACCTCGCAGCCGGTCAAGTTCTCCACCTACGGCGTGCCGATGATAATCGGCGAAATACGCCGCTATCTGCGGGACAACAGCCCCGTGCGCGTCAGCCGCTCTATGCGTGACAACGCCTACCGCGCTCTCTCCGTCAAGGAGCGGCTGACCGGACAGAACCAGCGCGAGCCGACCATCGACGAGATCGCGCGGGAGATGGACATGCGGCGCGAGGACGTGGTGTTTGCGCTCGACTCCATCACCGATCCCATATCGCTCTACGATCCGGTCTTTCAGGACGGCGGCGACGCGCTCTGCGTGATGGATCAGGTGCGCGACCTCAGCAGCACCGACGAAAACTGGCTCGACCAAATCTGCATGCAGCAGACCATGCGCGAGCTTTCGCCCAGGGAAAAGCGCATACTCGCCCTGCGCTTTTACGACGGCAAGACGCAGATGGAGGTCGCGCGCGAGATCGGCATCAGTCAGGCGCAGGTTTCGCGGCTGGAAAAGGGCGTGCTGGATAAAATAAAGGGGATTTTATAGGGCGGAGTATCTCCCGCCGTCTGTCGCGGCAGCAGGTAGCTTCTTGGCGGCGGGACGGTGCTCCCTCCCTGCGGCGTGCACGTCTCTCAAGCCTTCTTCAAACGGAAGACCGCGAGAGGCGCAGCAAAAAAGCGTTTGGAACACGTTCCAAACGCTTTTTGTTCATGTTATCTGTTCAGCTCGCCCTCGTGACTTTGCCCGAGCGGAGGCAGCGGGTACAGACGTTAACATGCTTCGGTGTGCCGGCAACGATCGCCTTTACGCGTCTCACGTTGGGCTTCCAGGCACGGTTCGTCCTTCTGTGTGAATGGGATAATTTGATGCCAAAGGTCACGCCCTTGCCGCAAATATCACACTTTGCCATATCTCTCTGCACCTCCCTTTTTTGTAGTCACAAAACAGCAAATAACATGTTACCATAAAACTTGGAATAACGCAAGATTTTTTTCAAAAAAATCCTGATTTTTTTCTTTTTGCCTCCGGCAGCGTCATCTGCGGTACTTGCCGCCCCCGTATCTGCGGCGCCTTTTTCGGCGGCGGCGCGCGATCACCGCATACGCAAGGAAGATCACGATCAGCGCGATCAGCGCCCCGACGATCACTCGAAACACCGTGCTCTGGAAAAACGCCGTTATACGGTCCATGATATACAGTATCTCCGACCGCTGTATGTCCTCGTTTGCCACCAGCTCCAGCGTGCCGTATTCCTTGCCGTTGTACAGCACGTGCAGCGTGCCCAGCGCCTGACCCTTTGCCACCGGCGCGTCCACCGACTCCTCGGTATCGCACCTCAGCTCTAGATCGCTTGTCTTGAAGTCCGCGGGCAGCAGCGCGGAGATGGAGGACGAGGGATACAGCACCACCGCCTCGCGGTTGTCGGAGGCGAGGCGCACCGCCACCTCTGTTATCGGCTCGGTGCTGTTCAGCATGATCTGGCGCGAAAAATTATTCGCCGCGTAGTCAAAAAGCTTTATCGTCTCGGAAAAATTCCCCAATTTTCCGTTTTCATCTTTGCTTGCGCCCAAAACTACGGTATAATAAGTCAGGTCATCCTTTTCAAACGCCGCCGCAAGGCACAGCCCCGCCTTTGTCGTAGTGCCGGTCTTGATGCCGATGGCGCCGCTGTAATAATACCCCGCCTGACTCTGCGGCGAAAGCAGATGGTTGGTCGTATACTTTGTCGTGGTCTTGGCGTGCTTGTTGGTCACGGGCAGAGTGACCGCCGTCTCCGCAACTATCTGCGCCAGCGTCTCATTCTTCATGAAATACTGAGCGATGAGCAGCATGTCCCGCGCGCAGGTGTAATGCGTATCCTCATGCAGACCGTGCGCGTTGGCAAAATGCGTGTTTTGGCAGCCGATGCTTTTCGCCTTGGTATTCATCAGCGCCACAAAATCCGTCTGCGAGCCGGAAATATGCTCCGCGATGGCGTTGGCGGCGTCGTTGCCGGAGCCGATGAGCAGATAGCGCAGCATATCCATGAACTGCATTTCCTCGCCGGCGATGAGATACACCGCGCTGCCGCGCTCCGGCAGCCCCGCCAGTGCGGAGGCGTTCACCGTGATCACATCGTCGGGATTGCCGTACTCCATCGCCAATATGGCGGTCACCAGCTTGGTCGTGCTGGCGGGATACATCATCGCGTCCGCATTCTTTTCGTACAGCACCTCTCCTGAGGAAAGCTCCGCAAGTATCGCCGCGCCGGCATTGATATCCGGCGGAGTCAGCGCATACGCGCACGTCAAAAGGCAGAGCATAACGAGCGCTGAGCTTATTATTCTTTTTACCATAGGCGCGCACCTCCGGAAAAATGTTTTGATTATTGCGGCGCGATATATTATTATATTATCAAAAGGTAATCTTTTTTTCAATGACCGCATGTTAAAAAAATCTTAAATTCGGAGAAAAATATGAACAGGAACCGGCTTGTCCTCATCATTCTGCTTGCCGCTGCGGTTTGCTTCTCGGCCGTATTCGCGGTGCGGCTGGCGCTGGCGGGCGGCAATCGTGAGCCTGCGGCGGCGTCGCTCGCAGCCGCCTACGAGCCTCCGCAGGCGGCGCCGGAGCGGATAAATATCAACACCGCCTCCGCACGGGAGCTGCAGCGTCTGCCCGGAGTGGGCGAGGCGATCGCCGCGCGAGTGATAGCTTACCGCGAAAGCTGCGGCGCCTTCCGGACGCCGGAGGAGCTGATGGCGGTGCCGGGCATCGGCGAAAATTTGTATTTCAAGATCCAATATCTTATATGTACGGGAGATGATAATGATGCGAATACTGGTAGTTGACGACGAAAAATTGTTGGTAAAGGGCATAAAATTCAATCTTGAAAACGACGGTTACACCGTGGACGGCGCATACGACGGCGTGACCGCGCTGGAGATGTTCAAGGAAAACCAGTACGATCTCGTTATCCTTGATCTGATGCTGCCCGGCATGGACGGTCTTTCGGTCTGCCGCAAGATCCGCGATTTTTCCAACGTGCCGGTCATCATGCTGACCGCCAAGAGCGAAGGCAGCGACAAGCTCATCGGCTTTGAATACGGCGCCGACGACTATATCACCAAGCCCTTCGATATCCTCGAGCTGAAGGCGCGCATCCGCGTGATCCTGCGGCGCGTGGGCTATGAAAAGATCCGCGACGAGACTCTGCGGGCGGGACATATCTCCATCAATATACTCCAGCGCGCCGTGTTCATAAACGACGTGCCGGTAGACCTGACCGCCAAGGAGTTTGACCTGCTGGTGATGCTGATGAAAAATCAGGGGCGCGTATTCAGCCGCGAAAACCTGCTCAACAGCGTATGGGGCTATGAATATCCTGGCGATATCCGCACCGTGGACGTGCATATCCGCCGTCTGCGCGAAAAGCTGGAGCTTGACGACGCAAATCCGCAGTACATACTGACAAAATGGGGAGTTGGCTATTATTTCAAGGCGCAGAAAAACTAAAAAAGCCGGCTTCAGCCTGCGGCTGAAGATCACCATAGCCTTCGGCGCGCTGCTTTTGGCAGCGCTTGTCGTCATGAATACATATCCCGCGGCAGTGATCAAAAACCAGATCATCAATTCCTCGCGCAGCGACATGCTGAGCGGCGTGACCACCCTTGCCTCCGCACTTGAAAGCTTTCCCTATCTCAGCGCGGAGAACATATCCACTGCCGTCACCGTGCTGGACATGGCGCAGAACCACCGCGTGCTGGTCACGGACGGCGGCGGCATCGTGCTGTACGACAGCCAGAAGTCGTCCCGTCTGTCCGGCAACATCGTCATGTTTGAGGAGATCGTTTCCGCCCTGCAGTCGCGGGACGCCTTTCGCTGCACCTATGACGAAAGCGTGTTCTGCAGCCGCGCCGCCTCACCGATACTTAAGGACGGAACGATCACCGGCGTGGTGTATTTCATGCAGAACGACACGGAAAACGCCCTGCTGCTGACGCAGACCAGACGCAATATACGCGGCATTTCCCTCGCCGCGCTCATCGTCAGCGGAATCTTCGTCGTATTCTTCAATCTTGCCCTCAGCCGCCGCTTCCGCACGCTGCTGCGCGGCGTCGACGCCGTGGGCAAGGGCGATTACAGCTACCGCATCGAAATGCGCGGGCTTGACGACGAACTGAGCAACATCGCTGACGAGTTCAACTCCATGAGCTCGCGCCTGCAGAAGACCGACGCGGTGCGGCGGCAGTTTGTTTCCTACGCCTCGCACGAACTGAAGACGCCGCTTGCCTCGATCAAGCTGCTGTCCGACTCCATAATACAGGTCAAGGATATCAGCAGCGAGGATATCCGCGAGTTTGTCCGCGATATCGGCGACGAGATCGACCGGCTGACGCATATAACCGAAAGCCTGCTCTCGCTCAGCCGCCTCGACGCGCTGCCGCCGGTGACGCTGGTGAGCTGCGACCTCAGCGCCACGGTGACGAAATGCGCCGAGCTGCTCAAGGGCAACGCCGCGCTTTACGATGTTTCGATAAACCTCGGCTATGAGGGCGAATGGTTTGTGATGGCGGCGCGCGACGGCATTTTCCACATTGTGTTCAATCTGATGGAAAACGCCGTGAAATACAACAAGCGCGGCGGGCGCGTGGACGTGCGCATCTCGCGCGAGCGCAGCACCACCGTGCTGAAGATCAGCGATACCGGCATAGGCATACCGCAAAACGAGCTGGAAAAGGTCTTCGACCGCTTTTACCGCGTGGACAAGGCGCGCTCCCGCGAGACCGGCGGCACCGGACTGGGGCTGTCCATCGCCAAGGAATGGGTGGACAACATGGGCGCGTCCATAGAGATCGCAAGCACCTACGGCGAGGGGACGGAGTTCACCGTCCGCTTTGCCTCCGCCGATGAGGAGGTGGTGGAATGACGCTGCACAGCCGGATCGCCGCGCTGATCTTCTGTCTGCTTCTGCTATGCTCCTGTGCGGCGGAGCCTGCAGCGGATGACGGCGCGCATGTGTATTACCTGAGCGCGGATCCCGCCGCACGCGGGCTTTTCAGCCTCGAAGCGACGTCTATTCCCCGCAGCGGCGATACTCCGGCGGAGCAGGCGGGCGCGATCCTGTCCGCCATGCGGCGTCCCCCCTCGGAAAACCGCTTTTCCGTTATTCCGGAGGACGTCAGCGTGCTTTCCGTGCGCGAAAACGGCAGCATGATCCGCGTGGAGCTGTCGTCGGAATATTCCGCGCTGGACAACGGCAGCCGAGGTATCGCCGCCGCCGCGATCGCCATGTCGCTGCTCGATATACCCGGCGTGCAGTACGTCGCCATCACCACTGCCGGTGAAAATCAGGCTCCGTACAACGTCTCCTATTACACCCGAAACAATTTGTTCATCAATGACGATATATTGATACTGGACAATCGCTGAAAGGAGGCAGCACATGAAAAAGCTGTACCTGCTCACAGGTGTGACCGGACATCTCGGCTCGGTAACAGCAAAAGAACTTCTGCGTACCGGGCATGATATCCGTGCCCTCGTCCTACGCGGAGAAGAAGCCCTCGTCCCTCAGGGCGTTGCATGCGTCACCGGCGACGTGCGCGACAGGCGCTCGCTCGTGCCTTTCTTCGAACGCGGCGGCTATGACCGCGTTACGCTCATACACTGCGCCGGAGTCATCAGCATATTGTCAGCGCCGGATCCGCGGCTGCACGAGATCAACGTGACCGGCACGAAAAACATCATGGAAGCGGCGGCGCAAAGCGGCACGGAGCGCGCCGTATATGTCAGCTCCGTCCACGCCATACCGGAACGTCCCTTTCCCGAGCTTACCCGCGAGACGAAGGAGTTTTCCCCGGAGACCGTTTACGGGCAATACGCTCGTTCAAAGGCAGAGGCGACGGCGATTGTGCTGGCATATGCCGAAAAGGGGCTGAACGTCAGCGTCGTGCACCCCTCCGGCATCATCGGCCCCGGCGACCTTCGCGGCAGCAATCATTCCGTGAACACGCTGAAAGCCATGCGAGCCGGACGGATCAGGATAAGCGTTCGCGGCGGATATGACTTTGTCGATGTGCGCGACGCGGCGGCGGGCATACTGCTGTGCGAGGAGCGCGGCGCCGCAGGCGAATGCTACATACTCAGCGGGAATTACATAACCATAACGGAGATGCTGCGCCTTGTACGCAGTCTGAGCGGCAGGCGCGCCGCAAGGCTCACGCTGCCCGCGTGGACGGTGCGCGCGGCGGCGCCGCTCACAGAGCGGTTTTCATTGCGCTTTGGCAGCGGCAAGCCGCTGCTTACGCCGTGCTCTGCAAAGACGCTGCTGTCCGGAGTCCGCTTCAGCCGTGAAAAGGCGGAGCGGGAGCTGGGCTACCGCGTGCGCCCGACAGAGGAGAGCATACGGGACACTCTGCTGTAAAAATTACGATACAGAACGGCACGGGATATCAAAATCCCGTGCCGTTTTTTACGTTCTCAGCCTCTGAAAACAAATGTGCGCATCCATTCGCTGCCGTATTGTCCGTAAGCATTCGAGTACTCATTGAGCAGCCTTGCGAAAATCCCGCCGAACGTGAACAGCAGCCCGATGCCGAGCGCCAGCGCTATCGCCATAATAATGAGTCTTCCGCGCGCCCGATTGCGGCGGCTGATGCTGTCCGTGCCGCCCGCCGCCCAGACTATCATCAGCACGAAGCCGACCAGCGGCAGCGCCATCAGAAACAGCGACCCGGCATAGCTCCATGCGGACATCGGCTTTTCCGTATATTCCGGCGGCGCATACGCCTGCTGCGGCGCGTAGCTCTGCTGCGGCTGGTACGTCTGCTGCGGCTGATAGGTCTGCTGCTGCGAATAAGTCTGCTGATACGTCTCCTCCGGCGCGACTGCCGGCTCCGTATAAGTCTCCTGCTCCGGCGCCGCGAGCGGCTTGCCGCAGTTTGTGCAGAAGGAGTGTCCGTCCTCGTTTGCCTGTCCGCAATTCGTGCAATATCTCATATCCTTCTCCCCTTTTTTTATTTCGTACCGAATATTCTGTCGCCCGCATCGCCCAGACCGGGGACGATGTAGCCGTGGTCGTTGAGCTGCTTGTCCAGCGCGGCGCAGAACACCTCCACGTCGGGATGGTCTTCCGTCACGCGCTTTACGCCCTCCGGCGCGGCGATGATGCACATCAGCTTGAGGTTCTTCACCCCGCGCTGCTTGAGAAAGCCTATCGCCGCCGACGCCGAGCCGCCCGTGGCGAGCATGGGATCGACGATGAACACGTCGCGCTCCTCGATATCCGGCGGCAGCTTGCAGTAATAGTCCACCGGCTCCAGCGTCTCCGGATCGCGGTACAGCCCGACGTGCCCCACCTTTGCCGAGGGGATAAGCGCCAGCATGCCGTCCACCATGCCGAGTCCGGCGCGGAGTATCGGCACCACGGCAAGCTTCTTGCCGGAAAGCTCACGCACGGTCGCCTTGCCGACCGGCGTTTCTATCTCCACCTCCACGGTGTTGAGGTCGCGGGTGGCGTCGTAGCACATCAGCATGGCTATCTCGCCCACTATCTCGCGGAACTCCTTCACGCCCGTCTCCTTGCGGCGGATTATCGCCAGCTTGTGCTGTATCAGCGGGTGGTCAAAAATATGCACGTTGCTCATGTTCATCTCTCCTATCACAGATTACGGTTTTCTATATCGCTTATCATATCTATCCTTGTCTGGTGGCGCGCCCCCTCAAACTCGGCGGCGAGGAAGGCGTCCACTATCTTCAGCGCCAGCCCCGCGCCGGTGACGCGCTCTCCGAGGCAGATGACATTGGCATTGTTGTGGCGGCGCGTTGCCTCCGCGCTGAAGCAGTCCCCCACCACCGCGGCGCGTATGCCGCGCACCTTGTTCGCCGCCATGGACATGCCGATGCCCGTGCCGCAGACCAGCACGCCCAGCTCCGCGCCGCCGGAGGCGACCGCAGCGGCGACCTTCTCCGCGTACATGGGATAGTGACAGGAGGTCTCGTCATACGTCCCGCAGTCCGTCACCTCGTGCCCGCACGCCGCCAGATGCTCTCTTATCTGCTCCTTGAGTTTAAATCCTCCGTGGTCGGCTCCGATAGCAATGATCATTTTATATTCTCCTTTTCTTTTCTCATGCGCTCCGCCTGCGACTGTCGCAAATATGACGGCGTCAGCTCATGACAGTTTATCAGTTCGTCTCTGCGGCCCAGCTCATACGCCGCGAGCGCGGCTCCGCAGGCGTTCTGCCCGTCGGTCAGCACCTGCGTGCAGCCGTGCGCCGCCATCGCCGCCGCGATTTCCGCTTCGCCGCCGACGGCATCCTCCGTCAGCCGCCGCACGCCGCCGCTCTTCTCAAACAGCGCCCAGTAATATTCGCCCGCTCTCGCCGTGACGCGCGAGCAGACCCTGCCGCTGCCGTCCCATGCCCAGACCGCCGCCTCCATGGAGGATATGCCCGCGCAGGGGCGCCCCAGCGAAAACGCCAGTCCCTTGACCGCCGCCGCGCCGATGCGTATGCCGGTGAAGGAGCCGGGCCCCTTTACCGCCGCGAAGACGTCCACGTCCGCAGCCCGCAGCCCGTGACGCGCCAGCAGCTCCTCGCACAGCGGCAGCAGCGTGCTGCTGTGGTCCAGCATGGAGTCGCGCCCGGCGCTGTCCGTTATCTCTCCGTCGCGGCAGAGGGCGCAGGACGCGACCTTGCCCGAGGTATCAAGCGCCAATATCAGCATTCCAAAGTGATCTCCCTCATGTTTTCTCCCGTTTTCGTTATCCTTATATACGCCGTGTCCGGCGGGAACGCCGCCTCGGCTATCTGTCCCCACTCCACCACACACCGGCAGCCGGAGGCGAGATAGTCCTCCCAGCCGATGTCATAAAGCTCGTCCGCGCCGGAAAGGCGGTACATGTCAAAATGACATACCCGCCGCGCGCCGCCGCGGTATTCGTTCACCACGGTATAGGTCGGGCTGCTGACGCTGTCCCGGCAGCCCAGCCCGCGCGCGATGCCGCGCGTCAGCGCCGTCTTGCCCGCGCCCAGCTCGCCGTAAAGCGCCGCCACGGAAATGCCCGCCAGCCGCGCCGCCATGCGCTCTCCCAGCGACTCCGTCTCCCGCTCCGAGGAGGTAAGATAAGTTTCCTTCATCAAGCTCATAAGCCTCTCGTTTTTTTCCATCATAACATATTTGCCGCAGATTTAAAAGTACATATCGCGCTTTTTTTGACAAAAAAGGAATGACTGGCGGGACGGGCGGCGCAAAATATGTTGCGCTCTTGTCTTGTTTATGTTAAGATAAAGCTGCCACGCAAACTGAATACGGGAAGATTGAAAGGAATGTGTTTTACTTCGGTAAAAACGCACTCCCTATTTTGGCATTCCTTTCGGGCTTCCAAAAGTTTGCGTGGCAGCAAGCGGAGTACTGCGTTTTTCGTGGCGCAGCAACCGCTGCGCCACTTTTTATATTTTAAAAGGGGGTAAAGAGATGTTTTGTACGTTTATCTGAACACACTCTGCACTCTGATATGGAGTATATTTAACATTTACTAAAAATAAGGCAAGCATATGGGAGGTGCCTATGTTCTGTTCAAAATGCGGAAATGAAATAACGTCAGGCGCGCAGTTTTGCATTCGTTGCGGAACAAAAGTAGTCGAAGAACGTATCAGCAGATTGGGAGATAATTTAAATCCGCCTGCTCCGCCAAACCACCCGCCTGATATTCCCGCTAACATTTCAAGCAAAGCTGCGAAAAAGAAATCTATTACTCAGGCTATCGTAGGCATTTCAATAATAATAATACTTCTGTTTCTTGGATTAAGCGGAAACCTTACCAGCGGCAATAAGTATATCGCTATGGTCAAAGGAGGATGCCCGAACATTAATCCAAACACTACATACGAAGAAGCTTTTAATGCTTTTTTTACCAATCCCAAATGGCAATATTTCAAATCAAACACAGGTCAGCATATCGTTCAGTTTGACGGAGATTGCATTCTTTATAAACAAAAAGCTCATATGCTTATCCAATTTGATGTCAATTACTCTAACACGTCATTTCAAATATCATATATGGCAATAGATGGCGTGCCGCAGGATATGTTTTCAATTTTGCTAACAATAAATTTTATCTTTGGAGAATAGGGGGATTTAAATGCGCTGTCCGAGATGCGGAAGAGAAATTAATAACGAATCGGCTTTTTGTCCTTCATGTGGTCCTGCATTTGGATATCAGCCTATCGAAGAAATAAGTCAACCACAGGCTGATGCCGCAGTTAAATGGTACTATATATCACATGGAACTCAAAAAGGTCCTGTTTCAGATTGTCAATTATCGGATTTGATTAAAAAAGGCTACATTGATAGATATACAATGGTTTGGCGAGAGGGCTTCAGCAGATGGCAAAAAATTGAAAACACTTCTCTGCGATACATAGTACAAAGCAACGTTCCAACCGTTCCTCTGAATTCCCTTTCTGATATATGGCCTTGGGCTTTGGCAACAGTACCCTTTCTTGGATATTTTATATTAACATTTTTACAGATTGAAAATGCCTTGCTTATCTCTTGTTCCATTTTTTATCCCCTATTTCTTCTCTTGGATGAACTTTATCTGAGAAAGAACAGGATAGTAACAAAACCTTGGGGATGGTCATTTCTTATAATCCCGCTTTACCTGTTCATAAGAGCATCTAAGACTACAAAAAATATGGCTCCCGGTATAGTATGGTGTGTGCTGTTTGTACTTAGCTTATTTATATGACATGTAATGCTTTGAAAGTTTTGATATAAAGCATACAAGCAGCTAATTCAGAGTGCAAAATGGAGCTTGGAAAATAAATTATCATGCTTTCTGAACGCACAACAGTTAATCATTACTCTGTCTCTATCACAAGAAAGCGAGGCTGTCAAATCAGCCTCGCTTTCTTCTGTCTGCGGATAAATTAAACTTATTTTCAGATATTCTGCAAGTTGTCTTCCCGCCCGTCAAAGGATATTTTTCTCCACCTTACCGTCCTTCATGACCAGCTTGATATTCTCGCTGCCGGTGAGACAGGAAATGTCCTTCAGCGGGTCGCCGGCGGCGATGACGATATCCGCCAGCTTGCCCGCCTCTATGCTGCCGACCGCGTCCGCGTTCATCGTCAGATGG
>JAFTDT010000028.1 GCA_017453985.1 Clostridia bacterium | reverse complement strand
GCCGTCAGCGCGATGCGCGGGGTGGCGATACGCTCGATGGCGGGGTCGTTTGCAAGGTTCATGAACAGCACGCTGCGCTCTATCGCGCCCGTGCGGGTAAAGTCGGAGATGAAGAAGTCCGCCTCCTCAAAGGTGATGCCGACGGCAGCGAACACGACCGCAAAACGGCTGTCGCCCCCCAGCACCTTCGCCTGACGCGCTATCTGCGCCGCAAGCTGGGCGTGCGGCAGACCGGAGCCGGAGAATATCGGCAGCTTCTGCCCGCGCACCAGCGTATTCAGCCCGTCTATCGCCGAAACGCCGGTCTGGATAAACTCCGAGGGATAGTCGCGCGCCGCGGGGTTCATCGGCTTGCCGTTGATGTCCAGCCGCTTTTCCGGCAGTATGTCCGGTCCGTTGTCGCTGGGGCGCCCCATGCCGTCGAAAACTCTGCCCAGTATGTCGGGCGAAACGCCCAGCTCGATGCTCCTGCCCAAAAAACGCACCTTTGACTGCGCGAGGTTGATGCCGGCGGAGCTTTCAAAAAGCTGTACCAGCGCGTTTTCGCCGTCCACCTCCAGCACCTTGCAGCGGCGCACCTCGCCGTTTTGCAGCTCTATCTCGCCCAGCTCGTCATAAGCGACGCCGGAGACGCCCTTGACCAGCATCAGCGGTCCCGCGACCTCCTGTATGGTACGGTATTCCTTTATCATGCTTCGCCGCCTCCCTCCGCCGCAGCCTGTGCAAGCTGGTCTCTCATGTCGCGCTCTATGCCTCTGTATACCTCCGTGTATTTATCCTGCGGCACGTCCTTGGCGCGTCCGATGCGGTCGCGCGCCGGTATGGAAAATACCTTGTTCATCGGCGCGTTCTGCCGCAGCGCCTCTTGCGCCAGATCGTGATACAGCAGTATCAGCCCCAGCAGTCCGAACTGCTTTTCCACCGAGCAATAGCTGTCGGTGTCGCTCATGGCGTTCTGCTGCAAAAAGTCCTCGCGTATCATCTGCGCGGTCTCCATGATCAGGCGTTCGCCCGCGCCCAGCGCGTCGATGCCGACGAGCTTGACTATCTCCTCCAGCTCACTTTCCTGCTGGAGCAGCCGCATCGCTTCGTTGCGCTGGGCGATGAAGCTGGCGCTGATGTTTTCGTCATACCAGCCCTTGAGCCGGTCGAAATACAGTGAATAGGAGCTGAGCCAGTTTATCGCCGGAAAATGGCGGCGGTAAGCCAGCGAGCTGTCAAGCCCCCAATAGACCTTGACGATGCGCAGCGTCGCCTGCGAAACCGGCTCGGAAATATCGCCGCCGGGAGGCGAGACCGCGCCTATCGCAGACAGCGTGCCCTCTCTGCCGTCCGTACCCTTGCAGACAACGCGCCCCGCGCGCTCGTAAAACTGCGCCAGACGCGACGCCAGATAGGCGGGATAGCCCTCCTCGCCCGGCATCTCCTCAAGTCTGCCGGACATTTCGCGCAGAGCCTCCGCCCAGCG
Organism: Clostridia bacterium; assembly: GCA_017453985.1. GTDB lineage: Bacteria > Bacillota > Clostridia > Oscillospirales > Butyricicoccaceae > RGIG3726. The sequence goes on along the minus strand of JAFTDT010000028.1, from coordinate 15,692 downwards.
CGAGGTCGAGTCCGCGATGACGGCGACGTTGTAGCCCATGTCGCGGTAATATTCCGCTATCGTTATACCCGTGTAGACCGACGCCTCACGCGCGGCGACGGGCATATCCGAGGTGTTCGCTATCAGCACCGTCCGCTGCATCAGGCTCTCGCCGGTGCGCGGGTCGAGCAGCTCCGGAAACTCGCGCAGAACGTCCGTCATCTCGTTGCCTCGCTCGCCGCAGCCGACATATACCACGATGTCCACGTCGCTCCACTTGGCGAGCTGGTGCTGCGTGACCGTCTTGCCGCTGCCGAAGGGTCCGGGTATCGCCGCCGTGCCGCCCTTGGCTATCGGGAACAGGGTATCCACGATGCGCTGCCCCGTTATCATCGGGAACTCCGGCGCCAGCTTTCTCTCATACGGACGCTCGACGCGCACAGGCCAACGCTGGAGCATCGGCAGCTCCACCGTCCTGCCGTCCGCCGTCCGCACCTTGGCGATCGGCTCCTCTATCGTAAACGAGCCCTCCTTTATCTCGACAAGCTCGCCCTCCACGCCGTTTGGCACCATGATGCGGTGCTCGACGACGATGGTCTCCTTGACCGTGCCGAGTACATCGCCGCCGCGCACCTTGTCGCCGCGCTTTGCCTTCGGCACGAAGTCCCATTTCTTTTCCTTGTCCAGCGGAGATACCTGCACGCCGCGCTCGATGGTGCTGCCGGATATCTCGCGCATCTTCTCCAGCGGACGCTGAATGCCGTCGTATATCATGGTCATCAGCCCCGGCGCCAGCTCCACGCTGAGCGGCGCGCCGGTCGTCTCCACAACGTCCCCCGGCGCCACGCCGCTGGTCTCCTCGTAGACCTGTATCGAAGCCTTGTCGCCGCGCATCTCTATTATCTCGCCTATCAGGTTGTGCCTGCCGACGTGTACGACGTCGAACATATTGGCGTGCTCCAGCCCCTCGGCAACGACCAAGGGACCTGCGACCTTGACTATTTTACCGTTGTTCATTGTCGTTATATCTCCCTTTCCTTCAGGATATCCGCGCCCACGGCGCGTTCGACCGCCTGATGCAGCTCGCGCATGCCGATGCCCAGCGAGCCGTCCTTTGACGGTATCGGGATAACGGCGCACTGCGGGTCCTCGATATATCTTGCGATATCCTCGGATATCTCCGCCGCAAGCTGCTCCGTTATATATATCACCGCGCATTTGTCCCGCGCAAGCCGGTGCAGCGCACGCGCCGCCTCCTCGGCATTGCGCGCGGTCACGGTAGCAAGCCCCAGCGCACGGAAGCCCAGCACGCTCTCGCGGTCTCCTATGACAGCAGCCTTATACATTGCTCTTCCTCAACCTTTCCGCTATCTGCTCGCCGCTCAGCCCTGCCGCGCGACCCGCCATGACGGTACGCACGGAGGTCAGCTCGTTCTCAGTATTCAGCACATAGCTTATCACATGCGCCTCGCCGAAGGGCACGTTTTTCGCCTCCTCCAGATATGCCAGCAGCGCGTTGTCGCACTCCATATCCAGACGAGCCATGTCGCCCCTGCCCTCCGCCGCTTCCGAAGCCGTGACCGCCGCGCCGCGCAGCAGCGCCCCGCCGAAAAGCTGCGGCAGCAGCTCCGAATCCAGCTCGGCAGCCTCCAGCTTTTTCACCAGCACATTTCCTCCCGGCATCAGCGCGCGCTCCAGATAGTCGGCGCTCTTGCCGTTGCGCAGGACTCTGGCGGCGACGCGCAGGTTGCAGGCGTCGATGAAAAGGCGCACATAGCCGAGCAAAAACCGGCTGCGCGTCTCCTCCGCCAGCGCCAGCATCTGCGCGCCCATGGCTCTGTCCAGCGCCATGTCGCTGAGCTGCGGGTCGCGCGTGCGCGCCAGCAAATCGGAAGCCTCCATAAACGCCTTGAACATAATCTCCGGCATATTGCCGCGCTCTCTGTCGCGCAGCAACGCCAGCATCCTTGCCGCCGGAATGGTGCCGGCGTCCGTCAGCAGGTCGTCCGCCTGCTGGTCTGTCGCCTGCGCCTTTACGAAGGTCTTGATGTTGTGATAGTCGTATTTGAGCCGGAATATGTCTATCGGGCGGCGGTCAGGCGCATATTTGTATAAAAGGTCAAGCATGCTCTGCCGCTTTGCCGCAATGGCGTTTTCCAGCGAGCCGCACTCCTCGATATTGGGCCAGCCGCACTCCTCCAGCACGCGAAAAACCTCGGCGTCCGTCGCCGCGTCGGCGGCACGGAGAAGCTTTTCCCGCGTGAGCGCGCTTGCGTTGATTGCCTTGATGCGCGTGCTGATGTACAGATAATCCGTGTCCTTTACTTTCCTTGCCACGGTATCACGCCCCCTTGCCGAAAAGGCATTCCGATATCTGCGGAGACAGCTCCTCAGACAGCAGCCTTATCATGACCTCCAGAGCACAGTTTATCTCTATCTTGCCGCGGCGCAGTATCACCCCGCCGCTGATGGGCGCGGCGTCCTCCGCCAGACGCAGATGCGCGCCGCCCAGCGCGGCGTTTGCCGCGTCGGTCACTGCCTGTCCGCACCTGCCGCGGTCCTTCTCCGAAAACACCAGCTCGGCGTCCCCGCCCTCGTATGCCTGCGCCGCCAGCCTTGCCAGCAGCGCCGTATATTCGCCGTCCGGCAGCTCCAGCAGCTTTTTCTGCGCCAGCTCGAACGCCCGGTTTATCATGACGTTCTTTTCGGCGGATATCCTGCGGCGTCCCTCCGCCGCGGCGTTTTGCTGCGCCAGCTCGGCGGCAGTCTGCGCCCGCTGCTCCGCTGCGGCGCGTATCTCCGCGCATTCCTTCTCCGCCGCGGCGCGCGCCTCGTCCAGCAGGTTCTTTGCCTCGCGCTCCGCCTCGGCGGTCATGCCCGCGGCGCGCTCCTGCGCCTCCGCAAGTATTTTTTGAGAGATCTTTTCTATACCGTTCATGGTCAAGCTCCCTTTACACGGGAATCCTGGCAACGCTGAACACGGTAAGAACGGATACGAGCAGCGCCAGAACCGCATAGGTCTCGACCAGACCCGCCTGGATAACGCCCTTCATCGCTTCGGACGGATTTTTCGCCAGAATGCCGAGACCGGAAACGGACACACGCGCCTGGAACACCGCTGAGAAATAGCCGACGATGGCGATGGGCAGCGCCGCGAACAGATATGCCGCGCCGTGGATCATGGGCAGCGAGCCGCCAAGCACCTCGGGATTGACAAACAGAATGAGGAAGCCGATGAGCAGACCGTATATGCCCTGCGTCCCGGGCAGCGCCTGCAGTATCAGCACCTTGCCGAAATGCTCCGGCTTTTCCGTCAGCAGACCGGCTCCCGCCTCGCCTGCCATTCCTACTCCTCTTGCAGAGCCCCAGCAGGGAAGACTGACGGCGATTGCCGCTCCCAGAATAGCCAGGGTGTTGCCTGTGAAAAATTGACTCATGATGCCTGTTCCTCCTTGATGATTTGTGTATATTTCGTTTTATTGAACAACGGGTCAAAAGGTCTTCCGCCTTCTTCATAGAACTTGCCGAAAAACTCGATGTACTGCAGCCTGTTGCTGTGTACGTACGCGCCGAGCAGTCCTATCGCTATATTGAACACATGCCCGATGACAAAGGCGATAATGAAGAGCAGTATGCCCACTATTCCGCCTCCCGCCATGGTGCCTATCTTGTTGAACACCTGCGCCACCACCGCGCCGGAAAGCCCCAGCGCCATGATGCGCGAATATGAAAGCACGTCGGAGATATAGCCCACTATGTCATAGAGCTTTTTCAGTCCGCCGGTCACGCGCCCGACGCCCTTCTTGTCGCGCCCGCCCGTGGTCAGCAGTATCAGCGCGCCCGCGCCCGCCGCGGCAAACAGCGCCTTGTTGAGCAGCGCCCCGCCGGCAAGGCCGATAACTATCAGATACCACGGCAGCACGTCCAGCACGCAGCCCAGCACGTCGCCCTGCTTTGCCTTGCGCACTCCCGCCAGCGTCATGCCCGTAAGCACCTGTATCAGCCCCAGCACCAGCGTGAAGATGAGCATCGTCATCGGGTCGCTGAGCGGGTCGAACCACGCGGGCGGTATGGAAAACTCCCTGCCGAGGAAGGTGGCGGAGAACACCTTTACCGCGTCTCCGAACCAGCTCCCCGTGAGCACTCCCGCCACAAAAGCCGCCACGCCGCAGTACATGAACAGCGTGAGCATGTTCTTCATATTCCCCGTCGGCTTCATCTTCTTCAGCGCGATGAAGCAGCCGAGCGCCATCAGTATGCCGTAAGCCGCGTCGCCTATCATAAAGCCGAAGAACACGAGGTAAAACGGCACCATCACCGTGTTGGGGTCTATCACGCTGCCGTAGCGCGGCATGCCGTACATCTCCGTAACGGCGTTGAACGGCGTGCCGAGCGCCCCGTTTTTCATCGTGGTGGGCACGTCGTCGCCCTCCTGCGGGTCGCTGAAGGTGTAGGCGCAGCCGCACTCGTCCAGCAGCTTGCCGACCTCCTCCGTGCACTCCTCCGGCGTCCAGCCGAACATGACCGCCGTGCGCTTTGTATACCCTATCTCGGAGAGGAGCCTGTCCCGCCCCGCCTCCTGCGTCAGCGCGTCGTATGCGTCCTCAAAGGTCTCGCGCATCGGCGCGTAAGTCTCGATCTGCTTTTTATACCGCTCGATATCCTCACGCAGATCGGATATCTTTTGCTCGCATTCCGCTATCTCGTCCGCCGCCGTGCCGTGCACATCGCGGAAGGACACGCGGGAAAAGCCGAAGCTCTTCAGCGTCTCCAGCGCCGCCGCCTCGTCCGGACGGTAGCAGAGCGCCGTGACGTAATGCTGCTCTCTGTCGTGAGCCACGCGCGTCAGCTCGCACGCCGCCTCGCCGGCGGCGATTGCCTCCTCCGCGTCCTCCCACGAAGCCGCCGCAGGGAGCGTGCCGCAGATAAATCCGCTTTGCCCGGTGCCCTCGCAGTCCAGCGGAACGTCCAGCCCCGCCCACGGGCGCAGCGACGCCGCGTAAGTCTCCAGCCGGCTTATCTGCGCCTTGGCGTCCTCTATCCGTCCGTTCAGCGCGTTGACCTCGCCGGCGGACTGTATGGCGCGGTCTATCCTGTCCTCGTCGTAGAGCTGACGCTCGCTGACGGTGCGCCGCGGGGAAAGCAGCGGCTTTTTATACGGCGCCGCCTCGTTCACCAGCTTTGCCGCGGCAAGGATATCCGCGCTGTAGCGGTCGGCGTTGGTGCTCTCCGGCACTGTCTCCAGCTTTGCGTCGCCCGCGCGCTTGTCTATCTCCACGCAGCCGAGCGAGGCGAGCCGCTTCAGCACCGTGCGCCGCGCAGACTTGGGCGCGACTATGCACAGCCGCTTCATATTTACCAGCATCAGCCGCTCACTATCCTTTCACAGATGAGCTTCACGGCGGCGGGCATGCGCTCCTCCGCCAGCCGGCGCAGCTCCGCGCACTGCCGCTCGGTCTCAGCAAGAGCCTCCTCACCGCTCCGCCTGCCCTTCTCCTGCGCCGCGCGCACAGTCTCGCGCGCCTCCTCCTGAGCCTTTTTCACCAGCTCGTCCCGGAGGGAGGCGGCTCTGACGCGCGCATCACGCAAAAGAGCCGCAGCGCCTTCCCGCGCCTGCTGCGCGAGCTGCTCCGCCTGCTCCTCTATCTCGGTTATTCTTTCTATCGCTTCCAGAGGCAAATTTCATCACCGTCCTCAACATGAATTATAGAAAACAATTATAATTATTTAATCATTTTTTCGTCTGTATGTCAATCGTTTACGGCGATAATTCGTATGTTATTTGATACAAAAAGCGGGCTGTTTTTTTGAACAGCCCGCCGCTCGATGCTTTGCTTATTTCACATAATACTGCGCCTGCGCCATCCACAGCTCGGCATATTTGCCGTCCGCGTCTGCCAGCAGCTCCTCATGGCTGCCCTGCTGGACTATTTTGCCGCCGTCGAACACGGCTATCCCGTCGCAGAACTTGCAGGAGCTGAGGCGGTGGCTGATGTATATCGCCGTCTTGTCGCCCGCGATCTCATTGAAGCGGGAGTATATCTCCGCCTCCGCTATGGGGTCGAGCGCGGCGGTCGGCTCGTCGAGAACGATGAAGGGCGCGTCCTTGTACAGCGCGCGGGCGATGGCTATCTTCTGCGCCTCGCCGCCGGAGACCTCCACGCCGTCCTTGTCCAGCTCCTTGTAAAGATAGGTGTCCAGCCCGGCGGGCATATCCGCCAGCCGCTCGGCAAAGCCCGCCTTTTGCAGGCAGTCCTCGGCGCGGGCACGGTCATATTGGGCGCTCGCCGCCACGTTCTCTCCCAGCGGCAGGGCAAAGAGGCTGAAATCCTGAAAAACTATCGAAAATATGTCCATATATTCGTCATAGCGGTATTTGCGTATGTCGATGCCGTTGAGCAGTATCTCGCCCTCCGTCGGGTCGTAAAGACGGCACAGCAGCTTGATGAAGGTGGTCTTGCCGCTGCCGTTCATGCCCACCACCGCAAGGCGGCTGCCGACGCGGAAGCTTATGTTCACGTCGCGCAGGGCATAGGCTTCCGAGCCGGGGTATTTGAAGGACACGCCGCGGAACTCCACCGTATAATTGCGGTCGGCGCGCTTTTCCGTGGTCAGGCTGCCCTGATACATGGAATTCGGCAAATCGAGATATTCAAAGTTCTCCGCCAGAAAAGCGGCATTTGCCCGCATCGCCGCCAGCTCGACTATCAGCGCGCTGGCGCCCGTGAACACGCCCGTGACCGCGCCGATGTACTGCGTGGCGGAGCCGATGGGGAAGGCTCCCGCCCATGCCTTGAGGCAGACGAAGAGATATATCGCGCCGCTCACCAGCGCGCCTATTCCCTGCGGAGCGGCAAGCGCCAGCCCCAGCTTGCCGCGCATACGGGCGGCAAACGGCGAGCTTTCGCTAAACGTATTGTCTTGCCTCATGTAATGCTGAGTTATGCGCTCCTGCCGATATATGCGGATATCCAGGTCGCGGCGTTCACCGCTGCTCCAACTGTAAGCGCTGTATACCCTGTTGCCAAATCTGGCGTCGGCGGCAAAGGACAGCCATGCGTTCTCGGCATAATTCGCCAGTCTTCCGGAGGCGAAAGCTGCCGCTGCCATAAATGCGAGCAGCAGCAGAGCGAACAGCGGGCTGCCCAAAAAGCTCAGGCTGCCCTCCGGCACCGGCAGCAGAAACAGCCGCAAGGAAAGCGCCAGCCCGCAGAGCGTCGTTGCAAAAGCGCCAATCAGCCTTTGCGTTATCTGCAGCACCCGCAGCAGCCCACACCCGCTCCAGTTGGTATTCTGCCGTATCTGCGCCGCCATGTCCGCGACGCGCTGGCTGTCCGCATCGGCAAAATCCATATCGGCATGCTTGTCAGCGAGAATTTTTTCGTTGATATACCAGTACCCGTCCATGCGCGCCTCGTGCCAGCGGTTCAGCGCCGCGGTTGCCCCCGCGAGCGCCGCCGTGACGCCGAGCGTCAGCGCGACCAGCCGCCAGACCTGCGCCGCCTCCGCGTGCGCCGCCAGCGCGTTGAGTATCGGTGCGGACAGCCAGTCCGCGGCAAAGGGCGTCACGCCGGAAAACAGGCGCGAAAGCAGCAGCGAGGGCAAAAGCTGACTGTCATATTTCTGCCATATCCTTATGCCGCGCAGGTGGCGGCTGAAAACGGTTTTGACCGATATGCGCTTCTTACTCATCTGCCTTCTCCTCCTTATAGTATTTGCTCTGCACCTCAAACAACTCCGCATATCCTCCGCCCGCCGCCATCAGCTCCGCGTGCGTGCCCTCCTCGGCTATGCGCCCGTCCTCAAGGTAGATTATGCGGTCGCAGAAGCGGGTCGAAGCCAGCCGATGCGAGATGAACACCGCCGTCTTGCCCTCTGTCATATCGTTGTATTTCATGTAAATATCGTTTTCCGCAATGGGGTCGAGCGCGGCGGTCGGCTCGTCCAGCAGCAGCACCGGCGAGCCGCGATACAGCACGCGCGCCAGCATCAGCCGCTGAGTTTCGCCGCCGGAAAGCTCCACGCCGTCCTCATATACGCGGCGGGTTATCTGCGTTTCCGCAGCCGCAGGCAGGCTCCGTACCTTTTCCGTCAGCCCCGCCTGCTCTATGCACTGCCACAGCCGCGCCTCGTCGCACTCGTCCACCGACTGCGTCACGTTTTCGCGCAGGGTCGCGGGCAGCACGGAAAAGTCCTGAAACACCGAGGCGAACAGCTCGTAATATTCGCGCCGATTGAACTCGCGCACGTCCCGTCCGTTCAGCATAACGCGCCCCTCCGTGGGGTCGAGGAAGCCCGCCAGCAGCTTTATCAGCGTGGTCTTGCCCGCGCCGTTCAGTCCCACTATCGCCAGCTTCTCTCCAGCACGCAGCGTCAGGCTCATTCCCGATATGATGTCGCTCTCCGCCTGCGGATAGCGGTAGGATACGTTTTCCAGCCGTAACTCATATGGCGACTCAGGCAGCGGCGCTCCGCCCTCAAAGCGGAAGGGCTCCTCCCAATCTATAAACTCCCGCACCTTGGATATGTCAAGGCTCTGGCGGCGCAGCCTGAACATCTGCTCCAATATGCCGCCGACCCACGCCGTGAAGCCCGTGACGGCGGAAAAATAGAGCAGGAACTCCGCCGCCGTTATCTCGCCGCGCAGCGCCATTGAAATAAGCACGAAATACGCCAGCCCGTTGCGCAGCAGCGTCAAGACCGCGTCGAGCAGATTGCCCCACAGCAGCACCCGCTGGTTTTTTGCCGCAAAGGCGCGGAACGCCCGCTGCGTCTTGTCCCAGACCTCCCGCACCCAGCCCGCCGCGCCGAAGATGCGGATATCCTTGGCATACCGCCTGTCCAGCAGCAGCTTGTTGGCATAATCCATGGTATTCACCAGCGCCGCCCGCTCTCCGCGATGCTCATGGCTCCAGCGGCTGAGCCGCAGATTTACGAAAAAGCCCAGCGTCGTCACGGCGGCGGCGACCGCCGCAATGCGCAGATCCAGCCCGGACAGCAGCGCCAGATACAGCGCAAAGCCCAGCACGTTTGCCGCAAGCTGTGTCAGCGTTTCCCAGATTGCCTCTGTCGCCTCGCTGTTGCTGTTCGTCGCCCCCTGCGCCAGCCTGTCAAACTCGATAAAGCGCGTATCCAGCAGATTGGGATAGGAGGTCAGCGCGCGCTTTTTATCCAGTTCCATCACTATCTCACTGCGGACGGCGACCCTGCCGAACAGCGTGTTTTGCTGAAAATACTCCTTCCCTCCGCTGAGAAGCACCAGCAGCAGCGTAAAGCCGCCCACGGCGGCAAGCAGCGTCCCGACGCCGTCGCCGCGCTCTATCACCCGCAGCACCGCAGGCGCGACGAGCATTTCCGCCGCCGTCTTGCCCACGGTAAACAGCGCAATGACGGCGCAGAGCGCGATAACGCCCTTGTGCCCGTTAAGCGCGAGCCGCAGCATATACGCGATGTTGCTCAATGCGGAATATTTAGGTTTTCCTTTTGCTTCCATAGCGTCTCACCTCACGCCTATCTTAGCACAAAAACAAGTCCCCGCCTCATCGCGGGGACGAATTGCTCTTTTCGGAGGACGAATTGCCGAGCTGCGGCAGCAGTATCTCGGTGGTGAAGGCTCCCGCCTCGCTGTTGCGGCTGATGTAGCCGTCGTACCGCTCCACGATGCCGTCTATGCGCACCAACCCGAAGCCGTGCCCCTCGCCTTTGCTGCTGCGGAAGCGTCCGCCCGTCTTTTTCAGCTTGCCGCCCGCCGTCAGATTGGTGAAGGAGATATATAGCTGGGTGTTCTTCATGTCCATATACACGCGGATTTTCCGCCGCTCCTGCGGCAGCGCAAGGCTCGCCTCGATGGCGTTGTCGAAAAGATTGCCGATGATGACGCAGAGGTCGATGTCCGAGGTGGTCAGCGCCAGCGGGATATGCGCGTCGGCGGTGACGGCGATGCCCTTGGCGCGGGCAAGCGAAATCTTGCTGTTCAGTATCGCGTCCGCCATGGCATTGCCTGTCTTTATCACCGTATCGACCGTCGCAAGATCCGCGTCCAGCCCGTCGAGATAGGCGCGTATGGCGTCCATATCCCCCACGGCGGCGTGCGCCTTCATGGTCTGGATATGGTTGCGGTAGTCGTGCCGCCAGCCACGTATCTGCCGGTACATGTTCTCCACCTCGGCGTAGTGTGTTTCTATCAGCTCCCGCTGATAGGCGGCGATGCGCCGGTCTATCCTTTTTGAAAACAGCGACATGCAGCTTCCTCCTATGTGCGCTCTATCACGGCGCGGTTAAGCGGCTCATACTGCCCGCGCGGCAGCGGTATCGCCGTGCCGTCTGCCAAAATCACGTCCGTCCGCGTTATCCTGCGTATGCAGCCGAGATTGACTATGTACGAGCGTCCGAGGCGGAAAAACCGCTCGTCCAGCGCCCGCTCCAGCTCGCTCAGCGTCCGCTTTACCGTCACGTCCTCGGCGGCGTGCAGCGTGACGTAGTTTTGCCGCACCTCCAGCCAGCGTATCTCATAGAGCGGCAGACGCACCGCCTCGCCGCCGTGCTCCAGCAGCAGGACGCGCTCGTTCTTCCTCAGCCGCTCGGCAGCGCGGGAAAGCACCTCAAAAAGCTTTTCCCGCCGCACCGGCTTGACCAGATAATGCAGCGCCTCCACCTCATAGCCCTCGGCGATGTAGTCCGAATAGCCGGTGATGAACACTATCTGCACGGAGGCGTTGTCGCGCCGCACCGTACGCGCCATCGTCACGCCGTCCATACCGCCCATCTCGATATCAAGCAGCAGTATGTCAAAATCCTTTTCCTCCGCATAGCGGAAAAGGAACTCCTCGGCGGAGGAAAAACGCCGTATGCTCACCGGCTCGTCACCCGCCCATTCGGAAACAAGCGCGGAGATATATTCCGCGTCCGCTCCGCTGTCGTCGCAGACCGCTATTTTATATGCCATACGCCGCCCCCCTTGCATCTTTGCCGCAATTATAGCACGAAGGCGGCGTTTATGCAATCCGCAAGGTTGACCTGCGCCGTGCATATGGGGTATAATGTAAGCTGATATTTATATGATCTTTCCGCGCAAGATGCAGTCAGCAGCTGAAAACCGAAAGCAATCCCTCCGTTTTTGCTCGCAAAACCACCTCCCTCTACCGGGAGCTTTATGCAAAAAAAGTAAGGAGCCTTTTATGAAAATAATCCACATAGCCGGCGGCGGCGACCGCGCGAGCAGGTGCGAGCCACGGGGCTTCTGCCCCGCGCCGGGACTCCGGCGTCTGATTTTGACGAATTCATTTCGTCAAAATCTATAATTTGCTCCGGGGGTCCCCCGCGAAAACCCAGCGAAGCGGATTTCGTGGGGGAAAGCCGCGGGAGCCGCCTGTGTTTTTCAATAAATCTCAAACACGATATATAACAAGGAGCCTTTTATGAAAATAATCCACATAGCCGGCGGCGGCGACCGCGGCGGCGCAAAAACCCATATCATCTCGCTGTGCAGCAGGCTTGCGCCGCTGTGCGATCTCACTCTCGCCAGCATGCGCTCCGGCGAGTTTGCCGACGATGCGGCGAAAGCGGGCATCCGCACCGAGACGTTTTTTTCCGGCTTTACTCCCCGCGACTATCTGCGGCTGGTGAAGTGGGTGCGGCGCGAGCAGCCGGACCTTGTCCACTGCCACGGCGCCAAGGCGAACATCGCCGGCGTGCTGGTAAAGTTCTTCTGCCGCCGCACGATAGTAACCACCGTCCACAGCGACTACCGGCTGGACTATATGCAGAGCTTTCTGCGCCGCAACACCATCGGCAGGCTCAACGCCTGGGCGCTGCGCCGCTTTGACCACTATGTGACGGTGTCCGACCGCTTCTGTGACATGCTGATAGAGCGCGGCTTTTCTCCGCTGAAAATTCACACCATATATAACGGACTGGATTTTTCCGTCACCGCGCCGCGCGAGGGACGCGCCGAATATCTGCGCGAAGCCGGGCTTGACTATGAAGAGGGCGACGTGGTGATTGGCATACCCGCGCGCCTGACGGCGGTGAAGGACATACCCACGCTGCTGCGCGCCTTTGCCAAGGCGAGGAGCCAAAACAGCCGCCTCAAGCTGATGATAGGAGGCGACGGCGAGGAGAGCGACAGCCTCAAGGCGCTGGCGGCGGAGCTGGGGCTGGGGAAAAGCGTCTGCTTCTGCGGCTGGGTGTACGACGTGCCGCGCTTTTTCGCCGCCTGCGACATCGACGTGCTTTGCTCGATATCCGAGTCCTTCCCCTACTCCGTGCTGGAGGGCATACGCGAGGGCTGTGCCGTCATCACCTCCGACGTGGGCGGCATGAACCGTCTGATAGACCACGGCGAAAACGGCTATATCTTCGCTCCGCGTGACACAGACGCTTTTGCCGGCTATCTGCTGGAGCTTTCGCAGGACGCGGACAAGCGCCGCGCCTTTGCCTCCGCGCTGCGTGCCAAGGCGTCCGCCATGTTTTCGCTGGAAAATATGGCGCAGACGCAGATGGAGATATACGGACGCATAACCGAGGCTCAGCGCAAGGCTCGCCGCGGCGTGCTCATCTGCGGCGCTTACGGCAGGGGCAACTCCGGCGACGAAGCGATATTGCGCGCGGTGATAGGCACCATGCGCGAGCTTGACCCGCATCTGCCCATCACCGTCATGACCCGCAAGCCGATGCCGACCAAGCTGATGTACCGCACGGACGCGGTCTATACCTTTGATTTCCCCGCCTTTCTCCGCGCCATGCGCCGCAGCCGCCTGTTCATCAACGGCGGCGGCAGCCTGATACAGGACGTGACCTCCAGCCGCTCGCTGTTCTTCTATCTCTACACTCTCCGCGCCGCCAAAAAGCGCGGCTGCCGCGTGCTGATGTACGGCTGCGGCATCGGTCCCGTGACGCGGCGCTTTGACCGCAGGCTGGCGCGGCGCGTGATGGACAGATATGCGGACATCATCACCCTGCGCGACGAGACCTCCCTGCGCGAGCTGCGCGAGCTGGGCGTGAGCGCGCCGGATATGCGCCTCTCCGCCGACCCGGCGCTCAGTCTCGCCCCGGCGGAAAGCGGCGCGGCAGAGAGCTTTATGGCCGCGCAGGGGCTGGACCCCGCGCAAAAATACATCTGCTTCTGCGTCAGACCGTGGAGGGGCTTCCACGCCTATGACATATTCGCCCGTGCGGCGGAATACGCCTATGAAAAATACGGGCTGCGCTGCGTGCTGCTGCCCGCGGAATACCCGCGCGACCTCGCCGTTTCGGAGGCAGTCGCGGCGGAAGCGCGCACGCCGTGCCATGTGCTGAGAACGCCGGACGACGTCACGCTGACCGTCGCCGTGCTGAAGCGCATGAGCGCGGTCTGCGCCATGCGTCTGCACGCGCTTATCTTTTCCGCCTCCGTTTCCGTGCCGTTCATCGCCACCTCCTACGACGCCAAGGTGGCCGGCTTTATGGAATACATCGGCTCGCCCCTGTGCTGCGAGCTGGACGAGCTGAGCGCGGAATGGCTCTGCGAGCGGATAGACCGCATCATGGCAGACCCCGCCTCCTACGCGGAGGCATGCGTGCGCCTGCGCGAGCTGGAGCGCAAAAATCTTGCCGCGGCGCGGGAGCTGCTGGAAAAATAACGGGATAAAGCGGCAAACCGCTTGTCTCCGCCGCTTTTATATGATAAAGTTAAGTAAAATGTAATTTTGATCTCAAAGAGGTGTCTTGCATGAAAAACCGATCCTTCGGACGGCTGATCTCCGCGTTCCTCGCGCTATGCATGCTCTGCGTTCTGCTGCCGGTCACGGCGCACGCCGGCTTTGTCAATATCAAGGATACCAGCGCGAGTCAAAACGTCTTTACCGCCAAATACGGACTTGCGTATTCCCTCAGCGACGGGCAGCAAAAGCTGATAAACTACGACGTGCCGGCAGGCGGCGCCTCGGTGCTGATATTTTTCAGAGGCGACGGCTCCTGCGGGAACAGCCGTGAGCTGATCAGCACCCTGAGCGCGGCGCGGTGGGCGCGGGAGTCCAACGTGAACTTTGTCGCGGTCGATTCCTCCAGCGCCGACAGAAGCACGGTGCAGAGCTTTATGCGCGAGCATGACCCGAACGGCGTCATCGACAGCACCTATTACGATCCGGGCAGAAGCCTGACATGGTATTGGTTCAAGAAATTCGTCGAAAGCAACGGCGATCCTTCTCAAATCTACGGCAACGCCGGCATCTCATACGCATACGCCGTTATCCTCACCCAGAGCGGCAGCAGCCGCTATATCCGCTTTTCCGAGGAAGCCATAGACTCGGCGTATGAACTGCAGGACGCGCTGGCGGAGCTTATTACGCTGAACGGCGTCGAGCCCACCGTCAACGTCACCGTCGCCGGCAGCAAGCGGTATGAGTATGTGCAGAGCGTGCTCGCCAGCGTCAACCAGCACCGCAGCAGCAGCGGCAGCGCCGCGCTGACGCTGAGCGGTCGGCTGACCGAGATGGCGATGCAGCGCGCGGCGGAATGCGCCGTTTCCTACTCTCACACCCGCCCAAACGGCAGGAGCTGCTTTTCCGTCATCAAGGAGATGGGCGGCTATGAGACCTATGCGGCGGCGGAAAATATCGCCGCCGGATATACAAGCCCGGACGCCGTAATGACCGGCTGGATCAACTCTGCCGGTCACCGCGCAAATATCCTCAATTCAGATTTTACGCAGATCGGTGTCGGCTGCTTTGAAAGCAACGGCAAGCTGTATTGGGCGCAGCTTTTCGGAGACGGCTCCGACACGACCTCCCCCGCCTCGGTCAAGACGCCCGCCGACGTCCCCGTGAACATGCTGGAAAAGCATCTCGACCTGTATCTTTCGTCCGAAAGCGGCATCACGCTCAACGTCGGCGCGACGGCAGAGCTGCCCAAGCTTTATCAGAGAAACACCGACTCCTACCTGAGAAACAACGGCTTTGCGGCGCTGCTGCGGCCGCAGCTCGCCGACGTGACGGCAGGCGCGGGGCGCGTGATCGCCTCGGTGCAGTACGGCGCGGTCGGCACCGGCAGCGCCCGCATAACCGGCATTTCCGCAGGCAGCGAGCTGCTGCCCCTGCGGGCAGGCGCGGAGCAGACCTCGCCGCTCAGCGTGCGGGTCACCGTTCTCGGCGGCTCGGGGACGGGCGTCTCACTGCAGACCGAGAGCGGTGCGGACTTCACCGTCGGCAAGATGCTGCGGTCTGAGGGCATGAGCCGCACAGCGGGCGGCACCGGCGAGCCGGATAGCTACGGCTACGATCCCGATAACATCAGCATGACGCTCATTCTTTCCGGCGTGAGTACGCCCAATGACGCGCTGACCGCGCTGAACGGCGCGACATTCGAGCGGGCAGTGCGGAACGCAGGCGGAAGCATAGTCTTTGAGAGGCTGACTGGGAGCATATCCGGCAATACGATGACGCTGAGCCATACCTCAGGCGGCAAGACCGTCCCCGTCATGCGCATCCGCGCCTATGTGCAGGGCGGCGTACACATCGAGCTGACCTCCCTCGCCCCCGGCGCAGTGCGCCTCACGCTGGAAGGCAGGGAATACCTCCTCGCCACCCCCGGCGACGTGAATTTGGACGGAACTATGAACGCTCTCGACTGGATAACCATCATGCGCTGGACGCTGGTGGCGTCTGGCGGAGAATACACCTCTCCCAATGATGAGGGCTTCACAATCAAGGTAAACGGCACAGATTACAATCTTTGGG
>JAFTDT010000027.1 GCA_017453985.1 Clostridia bacterium | reverse complement strand
TGACCGATTGGTCTAAGGTTCGGATTATCTTGCTTTGGTTGAGACAAGGGGACTCGAACCCATGACCTCTCGCGTGTGAGGCGAACGCTCTAACCAGCTGAGCTATGTCTCCCTATTTCTCAGGACGCCCTGTGGAGCGCCCCGATGTTGTTGGTGACCCGTACGGGAATCGAACCCATGTTTCCGCCGTGAAAGGGCGGCGTCTTAGCCGCTTGACCAACGGGCCTCTTGTGGTAGCGGCAGTTGGATTTGAACCAACGACCTGCCGGGTATGAACCGGATGCTCTGGCCAACTGAGCTATGCCGCCACATACGTTTTACAAGCGCAATTAATATTATATGTATTTCACATATGCTTGTCAAGAGTTTTTTATCTCATTTATTTCTGGCAAGTGTAGGTTTGTCAATGAAGTGTTACACATGAGGGAAGGAAGAAATGACCTGATTGGGTGAATGCCAATTAAGAGGACGCATAGGGAAATTGTTATATTTGTGCTGCCAAACGGCGAGCTGCTTTTTGAAATCCTCAAAAGAAAAGAACTTGTGAGAGGCGTAGAAATATTCGTTATCTTTGCGGTGGCTGCGCTCAACCTTTCCATTGTGACGAGGTGTGTAAACTTTTATTAGCTTATGCCGAATGCCGAGTTCTTCAAGCGTCTTCTGAAAGAGCGTGGGGCGCTCTGATTTAGAATTGCCCATCCGAGTCGTGAATTCCGAACCGTTATCCGTCTGAACGCACTCAATGGCATAGGGGAATTTCTCCACACAATGGCGGATGAACTCGGCGGAAGAATATGAATTGTGGTCTTTGAACGCCTCCAAGTATCGAAAGCGACTGTATTCGTCTATGAAGGTGTACTGGTAATAATACCCGCCGTTCTCAGCGGCGTCGCTGACAGCATCTCCGACAAGACATGCTTGCGGAACGAATTTTACGTCAATTTGTACCCGCTGACCGGGATAATCCATTTTTTCATATGGTTTTGGGATATACTTCGGGTTTGGCAGCTTCACTGCCATCTGCCCACGTTTCCGGAGAAAACGGTACAGACCGGAGATGGATCTTTCGTATCCGCGTTGCCGGAGCTTGACCCAGAACACCACCAGACCGGCGTTGGCATTTCTGCGGCGCATGTCGTCTATGAGTTTGATTTCCTCCGGTCTGTGCTGATTTGGGTGGCAGTGCGGGCGATGTGAACGATCCTCCAGCGACTCAAGTGTACCGTCATAGCGTTTCAACCAGCGATAGATGTATTGCCGGTATGTCCTGTACCGTATCGCCGCTGCTGTGACGCCGTTTTTCTGTGCATAACAAATTAGGGATTGCCTATACCGAGCTGTTTGTGTTATCTTATTCATAGCGAATAGGGCACCTGCCTTTCGGTTTTGTCTCGGCAACTTAACCTTACTACAGGTCGTTCCTATTCGCTATCCTTTTTTACTGACTGTCACACTTCATTGTACAACCTACATTTTTATCTCATTTATTTCTGGCAAGTCGGGCAGAAGCAGCTTGAGCGTCCGCCGATGCGCGTTTTTTCTATCCGCACGGCGCAGCGCGGGCACGGCTCGCCCGCATGATCGTATACCCGCAAATACGGCGTATTCCTATATTCCCTGCCTCCTGTTTGCAGATACTCCTCGCTTTCGATACTGTTTTTTTCTATAAACCAGCTCATGCGATCCGGTATTGCCGCCGCGAGTCTCTCCCATTCATCTTTCGTCAACGACGAAACGCTGCGATCCGGACGTATCCCGGTGAAATGCAGTATCTCGTCCGAGTATATATTGCCTATCCCCGCGACGATGCTTTGATCAAGCAGAAAATCCTTGACGGGACGGCGTCTTCCCGCCGCCTTCATAGCCAAATACTCCGCCGTCACTTGCGCATCGAACGGCTCCGGTCCCAGCCGCTGCATGCCCGTGCAGTCGTCAGTCTCGCCCTCTCTGAGCAGCCAAAACCTGCCGAAGCGGCGCGGGTCTGTATATCTCAGCTCGCTGCCGTCATCCAGCATGAAAACGACGTGGGTATGCTTCTCCCCCGGATGACACGGCGGCGTGAGCAGCAAGCTTCCCGTCATGCGCAGATGCAGCACGACGGTGCTCCCCTGCTCCAGATGCAGCAGCAAAAACTTGCCCCGTCTGCCCATGGAGTCTATCCGTACGCCGGATACCGCAGAGACGAACTCCTCTGCCTCCACATTGGCAATGACCTCCCGCCGCTTTATATGTACGCCGCTGATGCGCCGTCCGCTGAGCTGCGGCTCCAGCACGCGCTTTACCGTTTCCACCTCCGGAAGCTCCGGCATAATTATCCCTCCGATTTGTTTCTCTGTTTACGCCTCTCCGCACCTTTCGACAAAAAAAGTCCGGTTTTGGGGCGAACTCCGCAAGGAAGTTGCTTTGAGATAGCAATCACTGGCTCAAAAGGATATGAACCCGGCGTTACGACGAATGTTTGGCCATAATACATCGTTATCTGATCCCCTCTGAACTGAATAAGGGATGGACTTCTCATCTATCAATACATCAATATCGCCAAAAGGTGTCGTTAACTTTTCCATACCTCACCTCAAGAATACCTCAATTGAGAATGATTATAGCATCCCTGACTAACGCGGTCAATTATTTTGCATAAAAACCGAGGTAGGCACTTCCTTTCGAAGTGCCTACCTTTGCGCCGGACTTTTTGCTTTGTTTTCCGATGCTTATTTCTCGAGCAAGATTTCGCCGCGGGCTTCCTTGCCCATGCCGCAGGCGTTGCCCTCGTCGGTGTCGATGTGCATCATGCCGTCGGTGTCGCCGGAGCCGCCCACGCGGGCGATGACGTCGTCGAATATCAGCGTCCTCTCCTCGGTCTCAACCTTGACCTGAAGAACGTCGCCGTCGTTGATGCCCATTCTTTCCGCGGCGGGCTTTCCGAGGTGGACGTGGCGCTTTGCCACAATGACTCCCTTATCCAGCTCCACGCTGCCGACAGGTCCGATTATCTTGATGCCTGGGGTCCCCTCTATGTCGCCGGACATGCGGATCGGCGCGTCGATGCCGAGCATTCTCGCGTCGGTTGCGGAGATCTCGAACTGGTTGAAATTGCGGCAGGGTCCCATGATGGCTATCCTGTCCATGGACTTCTTGGGCGCCTCGATGCTGACTCTGTCGGAGGACAAGAACTGTCCCTTCGCCGGACCGCCGCTCGCCGGCTCCAGCATGTGCCCCTTGCCGAACAGAATGTCCACTACGTCCTGTGAAAGATGCAGGTGCCTCGCGGATACTTGTACTACGGGTTTCGGATTTGCCATTTTATTTTCCTCCTGTTCATTTATTACAAATTTATCTGTTTGCGCTTCTTTTGACCTCTTCGTAATCATTGACTTTTTCCTGCCCGTTCAGGACGCGCAGGACGCCGCCCGCCAGCGCCTCTACCTCCTTGGCGCCGCCCTTGACGTGTACGGGCGCGATGAAGCCGATGTACTCCTTTATCCAGCCGGTCATCATCTTGGAATGGGCGATGCCGCCGGTGAGCACTATCGCGTCCACCTTGCCGCCCACGACCGCCGCCAGCGAGGCGATATCCTTGCCGACCTGCAGCGCCATGGCATGATATACCAGCTCGGCGCGCTCATCGCCGTTTGCTATGCGCTGCTCTATCTCCTTGCAGTCGTTGGTGCCGAGATTGCCTATCAGCCCCTTCTTCTGCTTGTAAAACTCCTCCTTAGGCGTGCGGTAGCACATCGCCGTCAGCGAACCGCAGGGCACCTTGCCCATGCGGTCCGGCGTCATGGCGCCCTCGTCCGCGGACACGATATCTATCATGCGCCCCTTCACGTGCAGATTGCTGCTGACGCCGCCGCCCATGTGAGTGACGATAAACGTCCCCTCGCTGTAAGGCACGCCGATCTCCTCCGCAACAGCCATTGCCATGGCGCGGGTATTGAGCGTATGCGTGCCGCCGCCGCGCGTTATCGCCGGATGACCGGTTATGCGGGAGATATCCTGCAGCTCGTCCACCGGCACCACGTCGTAAAGATATGCCGGCACGCCGTATTTCTGTGACCATTCGTCGGCTATGACCGTGCTGGTCAGCAGTCCCTGATGCCCCATGCCGCGCTTGCAGTCCGCCGCAAGCTCCGGCGTGACCAGATACGCGCCGCTGCGGTAGCGTCCGCTGCCGCCGCTGCCGCGGGTCGCTATGGCGTCCATTTCCGCCACGTTCAGCCCGTTTTCAGCCAAAAACTGCTCCAGCAGCCTCCGCCGCATGTCGCATTTTTCCTCGACGGTCTTTGCCCTGTCAAGCTCCTCTACGGAATGCTCCCATGACCTCTCCGCCACCTTCTTATCGTCCTCGAAATAAGCCATCTTGGACGAGGTGGAGCCCATATTGATCACCAAAATTTTTTTAGGTGCGCCCATTTCTCAGCCTCCGTTTAAGTAAGTTTGTGACTTAGTCACTTATATCTTAAACATTTTTCCCTTCAAAGTCAATATATCCCATACACTTTTCTGTTCCATTTGTAATTTGTGCGCGCATACTGCGAGTTGAATAAATACGGCGCTGAAAAGATATCCGCGCGCGCTTCGCCGTCGCTCTCCGGCTCTCCGGGTTCTCCGTCTCCGTCTGCTTCCGGCGCTTCCGGCTCCGGAAGCTCGCTCCAAGCCGTCACGTCGAAGTGCCTCACCTCGCCGTCGCAGTCCCCGATGTAAAGCCAGTAATGCGGCAGGCCAGCCCTCGTCCCCTCCATGAGCATAGCCTCCACGTCCAGCTCCGCCAGCAGCACCTTTGCCGCCAGCGCCATGCCGGACTGCGCCGCATACTTCTCCGCCAATGCCCCATATGCCGTGTATACCGATGTCTTGGGCTGTCTGCCTCCGGTCTCCGCCACGTACCTTGCAACGTCGCGGTCATATATCACAAAATCGTGCAGATAGCCGTAAACAAAGTTTATCTTGTCCTCTGCCGTACCTCCCTCAAAGCCTGCGCATATCTCCGCCGCAGCCTCTTTTATCCGCTTCTTCTGCTCCGCCAGCTCCCTGCTGTCCAGCGTATAATTCACTGTCAGCTCCAGAATATTCTCCGTGCGGCGCTCCGGATAAAAGACGCAGCTCCAGTCATGCAGCCCCAACGCCATATCGCTGTTGAGCCAGCATTTCATCACTCGCGCGTTCCAATCCTCCTCGCTGTCGGTAAAGCTGCTGATGTGCATGACATCCGCCGTCCTGAAAAACGAAAAATCGTCCTTCAGCCTGCGCTCCAGATTATCCGTGCCGGACACCTCCATGACCCGCCGCAGCTCCTCGATGCTCCTTTTGTACTGCACCGATACCGTTACCTCCGTATAAGACAGTATGTTGACCTGCTTATACACTATCGCGGAAACGGAATACGCGCCCAGCGGGTAAGCCTCGGTGATTTCCTGCGTTATCTTCTCCAGATCCTGCTCCAAGTCGCTCTCATAATTTCCAACCAGCAGCGTATCGTTCTCTATTCGCCAGTTTATGATGTTCAGCGCGGCATTATACAGGTCGTCATATGTGCTTATCACATCCTGATCTATGACGTCCGAGCTGCTGCTTTCCGTATGCGGACGCATATACTGATACTCGCCCTCCGTGCTGAGCACAGAGCACGCACACAGCAAAAACAGCAGCGACGCCGCCGCGCACATGATGACCTTTTTCATACAGCCTCCTTACAGACGCTCGCTGTCTATGTTCTTGAACCCTTCTCCGAAAATCTCGTTTGCCGAGGTCACGATCAGGAACACGAAGGGATCCTCCTCCATGGCAATATCCTGTACCTGCGGCAAAAGCTGCTTGCGCACGGCGCACATTATCACTCTGCGGGAGTCGTTCGTATACGCGCCGGTGCCCTGAAGATACGTCACCCCCAGATCCAGATCCAGCAGTCTGGCGGCGATCTGCTCCTCCTTGTCGGTTATTATGTAGGTCAGCCTGGCGCTGTCCGAGCCATACAGCGCGATATCGAACACTATCGACGACACCACCGTGGATACCGCGGCATACAGCGCAATATCTATATCCTTGAATACTATCGCCGCCGCCAGTATGACGAAAGCATCGGTGATCAAAAACAGCTTGCCCGTCCTGACATGCTTAAATTTGAGCTTGATTATCCGCACGATGATATCCGTGCCGCCGGTGGTTGCTCCGCCCTTGAACACCAGCGCCATGCCGAACGCCATCATCGCGCCTCCGGCGGCGCCTGCCAGTATAAGCTCCTCCGTCAGCGGTCCCCAGCGCAGAAAAACATTTATCAGCGCGGAGGACAGCAGCGTGGCATATATCGTGGAAAAGAAAAAGCGCAGTCCAAACTTCCACACGCCGATTATCATCAGCGGGATATTCATACACAAAACAAGCGTACCCGTAGGCAGCTTTGTAAGATAATTTACGATTATCGCGATGCCGGTCACGCCTCCCGGCGCAAGATTGTTCGGGTCTAAAAAGAGGCTGATGCCCGCGGCGTATATCGCCGCGCCAACGGTGATGAGCAGATATTGCTTTACTGTTTTTTTGATATTCGTTTTTTTCATTTTTTCCTCCGTTTTGATATACGCCAGTAAGATCGTGCCGGCGCAAAGCTCATTCGCGCCCGCCTATGTTATTTTACTATTTTTGCGCCTGTTTAGTCAAGCATCTGCCGCGCGGCATAAAAACGCGCCGCACGGATAAAGCGCGGCGGTTTTTTGCTTCAGCTTCCGAACACCTTTTTCACAAGTCCGGCGCATTCCTGCCATGCGGCGTATCCGGCAAGCTCCCGCGCCGCATCCAGCACCGACTCGTAATACCATTTATGCTCGTTTTTGTCCTTTTGATTAAAACGCTCCCAAACCTTTTCACCGAGGTTTTCATAATCCACGGCAAGCTGACGGATATTCGAGAGCTTGTCCGCCAGTACCACCATCTTTCCATCTGTATCGCTTGAGTCTTTCAGGTGATCTATCGTTTCCTGCTTGCGTATTTTCCATGTCTCTGCGGCGGGCAGATGCTCGCGCTTGTTCTCGGTGTCCGCGCCGACCAGCTCTGCCACGCGCTCGCCGAACTCGCGGCGGATATCCTCTATGGTCACCGGCGTGTCCTCCACCGTGTCATGCAGTACCGCCGCAATCCATACGACTTCGTCGTCAGTCATAGTCTGCACTATCTGCGCCGCCTCCAGCGGATGCGTAATATATGGGATATCGCTCCCCTTGCGCGTCATCCCCTCGTGCGCACGGGCGGCAAACTCCACCGCTCTTTCAAAATCGCTCATCTCTCCGCCTCCTTCTTGCGTATGATAAAAGCCGCCGATTTCAATACCTCGGCGGCTTCTTTCTTCATGGTGCCGGAAGCGGGGGTCGAACCCGCACGGTGTCGCCACCACTGGATTTTGAGTCCAGCACGTCTGCCAGTTCCATCATTCCGGCATATTATATTTTTGAGATCGCCGCAGCGCAAATATGATTATACCTTAATCAGCCAAAAAATACAAGCATATTTTTTTCACGCAATCGCCTTCTGCGAATAAACTGGTATTGAAGCAATAACTTCAATTCTATTCGGGAGGTAATACGATGCCTGATAAGGTTTCCCCGGGCCCGCTTTGCGGCAATCCGACGCCGAAAGAGGCCGTTTGTATTCATACCAAAAAAGTTTATGACAGCTGCCGCGACAAGGAGTGCCTTATGGACCTCCGTGTCTACCTGACAGCCCCCTCTCAGGCGATCCTTGAGTCATCCATCAATGTAAAGCCCAAGACTGCCGAGCTGCTGTGGGCGTATATCGACGTTGAGCCTGTCCCCTTCAACAAGGGCTTTTACACCGTCGATGTAAAGTATTTCTACCGCATAGTCGCAGACGCCTTTGCCGGACTCGGCAGGCCGAAGGAGATAAGCGGTCTCGCCACATATGACAAGCGCACAGTTCTCTTCGGCAGCGAGGGAAGCGTACGTATCTTCAGTTCCCAGTACCTTCCGCAGGAGGGTGACATTCAGCACTTCGAAAGGACCAATCTGCCCATCGGCGTGGTGGAGGTCGTCGATCCCGTTATCCTCAACACGAAGGTGCTTGAGGGCGACTGCTGCGAGGACAGCATCTTCTCCGACATACCGGAGAGCATCAGCGCCTGCTTTGACGACGATCTCGTGATAAGCGACAACGGCAAGCGCCTGTATGCCACGCTCGGACAGTTCAGCATCATCAGGCTTGAGCGCGATATCCAGCTTCTCATGCCGTCGTATGACGTCTGCATGCCCGAAAAGGAATGCAGCGGCAACACCGACGATCCCTGCGAGCTTTTCCAGCGGTTTCGTTTTCCGGTCGATGAGTTTTTCCCGCCGAAGATCAGCGATATGGTACAGCAAAACAACGGCGCCGGCGGCAGCTCCCGCAGACGCAGATAAGACCGCCCCCGATTCGCTTGACGAAATCGGGGGCGATTTTTTTATATTTTGTATTCCTCCAGCACCGGATCGGGATATTCCTCGCCAAAGGTATCCACCTTTACGCTGACCAGAACCTCTTTGTTTACGGGCACATGTATGATGAACCTCGTCCCTGCCTCCTTCACCGGCACGCTGCCGAGGCGCTGCAGCTCCTCATAGCCGGACTTCACCTTGCCGAACACCGGGTATTCTCCGTCATACGCCTCTACATAGCAGAGCGTAAAATAAAAATCTCCGCCGATTATCATGCCCTTGTAGCCGCCCATGGCGATGCAGCCCTCCTCATACTTAGGCGCGCCGGGCAGCTTTGCCTCGTTTGCAATAGCTATCTTGCAGCGCGGGTCGTTAAAATCCCGGCAGCTCGGCTCTATCAGCTTCCCCGGCTCCACGCGCTCTATCTCGGCATTGTCAAAGCAGCCCTGCCGCGCCAGCATCATGAACGCCGCGCAGGTATTGGGCGCAAGGTCGGCGTACAGCTCGACCACGACCTTCTTCCCCGATGAAAACTTAACGTCGCCTCCGGTCTTTTTTTCATATCAGCTCCTCCTTTTATATGTGCAAAATCAATTTTCCTCCATCAGCTCCATGTCCATGGCGTTCTGTCCCGACATGGTGAGCGGCTTTATCCACCTTCTGCTCCGGAAATGGAGAATGCTGAAAAAGCTCTTGACCGTGTCCTCCGCAATATACATGCCGCAGACAAGCCATAAGAAGGGCGCGTGCAGAATATATTCCAGCAGCATCACCACGGGTATCGACCAAAATATCATGACTAGTACGTCGATGTAAAAGCCGGTCTTGCTGTCCCCTCCCGCTCTGAATATGCCGACCACGCTGGTGTACGGTATCATCCGCATCGCCAGCCAGCAGCCGTAGAACAGCAGCAGTCTTGACGCCATCGCCCGCGCGCCCTCCGTCTCAATATTCAGCAGCGACAAAATCGGGTTGCGCACCGCTATCAGCAGCGCGCCGACGAATATCGCCATAATGGGCGTGATGCGCAGGCATCGCTTTGCCGTGTCGTAGCCGGCGCGGCTCTCTCCCGCACCGACCCTTTTGCCTACCATTATCGCGCAGGCGTTGCAGACGCCGACAAAAAAGGAAAAGCCGAGCTGCTCCACGGAATTGAACACGGTGTACGCCGCATAGTTTTCGCTGCCGCGGCGGGCAAAAATCATGATATAAACATTCGTGCATACCGCCCACAGCGTCTCGTTGAATATCACCGGCGCCGCCAGCTTGAAATATTTTGCCGCGAAATGCTTTTCGATGTCAAGCAGGCGTTTTGGCGAGGCGAATGTAAAGTGCTTTTGCTTTGCTCCTATCAGCAGAAATGCCGCGCTCTGCAGCGCGATGGATATCAGCGTCGCATATGCCGCGCCGCGCACGCCCAGCCGCGGAAACCCGAAATGCCCGTATATGAGTATATAATTCAGCACCATATTTACCAGTGTCGAGCTGACCGACACGACGAGCGGCACGCGCACGTCCTCCGTGGCGCGGCGGGCGCTGGAGGTGACGGCGTTGTAAGCGTTGAGCACCGAGCCGAGGCAGAGTATGCGTATATATTTCACACCCTCCTCTATGACCTCCGCCTCATCGGTAAACACCCGCAGAAGCTGAGTCGGCGCAGCCAGCACCGCAAGCATGTATACGAAGCTGAGCAGCATGGCGCAGGCAAGCGCGATGCCGTAGGTACGCTGGATATTCTCCTTCTCCTTTGCACCCCAGTACTGCGATATCATCACTGAGCTGCCGGACATGAAGCCGAAGAGCACCAAATTTATCAAAAAGCTCCAGCGGTTTGCCACGCCCACCGCCGAGGTAGCCACGTTGCCGAGGCTGACTATCATCGCGGTGTCCACCAGATGCGCGGACGACACCAGCATGTTCTGCAGGGCTATCGGTATCGCCAGCGCAAGCAGATTTTTATAAAAGCTGTCCTGTTTGTTCAACGTCATTATCTCTCATCCTTTTCCGTATGAAAGATATTATATATGCACACGCCGCCGAATGCAAGAAAAGTATTTATTTTTCCTGCCGAAAATGATATAATTTTTATAAATCTTTCCCATACGGAGGACACGGCATGATAACCTTTGACGACATACGCACCGATCCACTCATACGCGCTTTTATCCAACGCGGCGACGACGTGATGAGCGCCATAAAATACACCGAGCACGGATTTGCACATGCGGGCATGGCGGCTGAAAGGGCGTCCCGTCTGCTTGCCCAGCTTGGATACGACGCGCGCACGCTCGAGCTGGCGCGCATCGCCGGCTTTATGCACGATATCGGCAATTCCGTAAACCGGCATGACCACGCGCAGAGCAGCGCCGTTCTTGCCTACAGCATATTGAGTCAAAAGGGCATGGAGCCTGACGAGCTGTGTGAAATAATCAGCGCCATCGGTCATCACGACGAGGGTACGGGCGGTCCCGTCAGTCCCATCTCCGCCGCTCTCATACTTGCTGACAAGAGTGATGTGCGCCGCAGCCGCGTGCGCTCCAGCCAAACCATCGACAACGATATACATGACCGCGTGAATTATGCGGTCATCTCCTCCGAGCTTGCCGTTGACGCCGCCGCAAGGCTTATTGTCCTATCGCTTGAGATAGACATGGAGATAAGCGCCGTGATGGATTATTTTGAGATATTTCTTTCCCGCATGCTGCTCTGCCGCAAGGCGGCGGAATATCTCGGGCTGAAATTTGAACTGCACATCAATAATACCAAGCTTTTATAAGGAAGTGAGCGCGTGAATACCGAAAAAATATACGACAGCGACCCTTATCTCAGCGAGCTGGAGGCGAACATCATCTCCTGCCGCAAGCTCCCCTCCGGCTGGGCTGCCGTGCTGGACAGAACGATATTTTTCGCCCGCGGCGGCGGACAAGCCTGCGAAAGCGGCACGATAAACGGCGTGCCGGTGCTGGACGTGTACGAGGAGGGCGGCGAGCTGCTGCACCTGCTTGAGCGCGAGCTGCCGCCGGGACCTGCCAAATGCGTCATCGATATGGCGCAGCGGTTCGACCACATGCAGCAGCATCTCGGTCAGCATATTCTCTCCGCTGTCATAGAAAAGCTTTTCGGCATAAAATCGCTGATCGCCCGCTTTGAGGCGCAAAGCTCTCACGTGGAGCTGCCATCCCCGCTGACGGACGAGCAGCTTTTGCAGGCGCTGCACGAGACTCGCCGCGTTATCGCCGCCGATCTGCCCGTGCGCTGCTATTATGTATCGCCGGAAAAAGCGGCGACGCTGCCCGTGCGCGGGCATATCTCTCCGCACGAGTCGATAAGGCTGGTGGAGATAGAGGGCTTTGATCTCAACGGCTGCGGCGGTACGCACTGCCGCAGTACCTCCGAGGTCGGCTCCGCCGCCTTCTGCGGGGTTAAATACGTGCGCGGCGTTTTTCGTCTCTATTTCAAGTTCGGCGGACGCGCCGACGCGGACGCGGACGCGATGCTGCTCTCTGCGCTCAATATACAGCGCACGCTCGGCAGCGAGAGCTTTGACGGCATGGCGGAGCGGGTGCATGCGCTGGCGGAGAGCAAACGCACGCTGGAGGAGCAAAGCCGCGTACTGAAGGATGCGCTTTTGGCTGCGGACGCACGCTTTTTGAAGGCGTGCGGCAGGCAGCTCGGAGACTTCCTGTTCATCAGCCATATGTTTGAGGACGCGGATATCAAGCATATCCGCGCCGTCTGCGAGCGCGTCGCCGCCGAGAGCGAATGCATCATTCTCACCGGCTCCAGGCTGGACGGGCAGATCAGCCTCGTCTTCGCCCGCAGCAAGGGCAAGAGCGGCCCCGACATGGGCGCGGCGCTGAAGCGCCTCTTTGAGCTGACGGAGGGACGCGGCGGCGGCAGCTTTGTACTGGCGCAGGGCGTCATGCCCGCCGGAGATGCGAGCGAAAAAGCCTATCTTGCCATATGTGAGGAGATAATGCGCGTTATCGGCTGACTCCGCATGCAGATAAAAGCTCAAGCCGAAGCCCGCAAAGCAGATTTGCTTTGAGATATGTCGACTTTGTCTGCACGCTCATCCCCGCCTTTTATTCAAAAGGCGGGGATGTCTTTTTGTTCTTCCGCAGGAGCCTCCGCAGCTCCAGCGCCGCCCAATATGCGGCAGGCAATGCGATAAGCAGGATAATCGCCGGCATACGCGCCGCCCGCATTATCCGATATCCGTCAACGTTTTTTATCAGCATCGTTATCCCTGCCGCGAGCGCCACGGCGGCTGCCGCCGCCGCGTATCTGCCCCCCTGCCGCCGCTTTTCCGCCGCGTTGGTAAGCAATCTGAGGCAGAGCGCCGCCTTGACCGGCTGGCACATGACATACACTATCGCCGTCAGCATTTCCAGCCGCTGCGTCAGCTCGCTGACGTGCACCACCTCCATGGCGGTATACGCAGGAAAGCGGTAAAGCGATATCAGCGGATATCCGAGCAGCATGATGTCTCTGGCGCTGTGCACCGTCATGATCAGGCACGCCGCCGCGCCGCCGCAGACGGCGTATCCGCCCCATTTCCCCTTGAGCGCCGGGGCAAGCGCCGTCACAGGGAAAAAGGCAAAGCCAAGCTGCATTGCCGCCGCGGTGAACAGCGCGTCCGTCATTCCCGCCACACCGTTTTCAAACACCGGCAGCACCGCTCCGAAGTCAAGCTGCGGCAGCGCCGCCGCCAGCGCCAGCACGGCAAAAAGCAGCGTGAGCACAAATATGACCGTGCATATCCGCGCCGCCGCATCGCTGCGGCATACTGCCAAAATGAACACGGTGACGCTCATAAATACCACCGGCATCAGCCTTGAGGTATGCGTCAGCGCCGTGCTTGAGAGAAAATCGCAGAAAAAATCCAGCATCAAGGCGTTCATGCCTACCGCTGCCAGTCCGTAAACGCCTGCCGCTGCCGCCGAAAGCCGTTCAAACGTCTTTCCGCGCGCGTCTGCCGCGTATTCCGCCCGCAGCACCGCCAGTCTGTGATACATATACAGCACCGGCGCCGACAGCAGCATCAGCAGCGCGTATGCGATCCAGCTGTCGCGGTCGGCATTTCTCAGCCCCACCGTGGCGCCTCCGCCCATCAAAAACACCAGCAGGAGGTACGCCAACTGTTTTCCGGTGATCTGCTCCTTCAAAATATCCTCCTACCTGTTCGTCCGTTTGAATACCGTCACACTTGGCTCTGCCGCTACCGTTACCTCAAGGCGTCCAAACTGCTCCCGCCAGTTCTCCGCCACCTCGCGCCATTCCCCGGCGTTCGCTCTTTTCAGCCTGCGCCCAAAGCCCGCCGCGTCGCAGCCGAGCGTCTGCAGCTTTTTAACCAGTCCGGCGATATCCGACTCGATCAGCTCTTTCAGCTCCCGCTCCGTGCGCTCGCCGTCAAAGCTGCCCTCCTCGGCGGACATGCGGACGGAGAGCTTTATTTTCACCGTGTTTCTGCCGCATTCGAGCGAGGTTTTTCCCTCTATCACCTCAAAAACATCTTTCCCCAGCGTTACCGTGCCGCCTTCCACCTTGCCCCTCAGCCACAGCAGATACTGCGTTTCCGTTTCATCCAGCGTGCCCGCCAGCCTGTCTCCGACAAAAAGCGCCGTACCGGCTATCTTGGACGTAGGCTCACCCTGATTGTCCTCAATATGCGCCAGCGGCAATATCCCCTCTATGCCCTCCTCCAATATGTCGTTGGCGAGGCGATATATCGGTATGTCCGGCGCACGGTATATCCGCTCGTTTGAGGCGAGTATCTCCCGCAATTCAAAGCTGCTCACGTCGGTTTTCAGCGCCTTTGCCTGCATCAGCTCCGCGGCGCTGCCGTCCGCCACGATCGGTCTGAGCATCAACCGGAATGAATTCTGCCCGTTTACGTAATCTATATATTCCCAGATCCCTCTTTCCGCCGCCTCGCGCCCGATGACGATCACCTGCACGTGCGCGTAATAAAGTATATTGCCGGAAAGCAGGATATTATTGTTTATAGCCTCCGTGATCGTCCTGCCGCGGCTGTCTATCAGCGAGGACTGCGGCTTTCCCGCCGAGCCCTCCGCCTCCGGCTCGCTTACGATCTCCGTGATAAGCGCATATTCTCCGCCCTCTCGGTCAAAGCCAAGCCCCGGCACGATGGTCAGCTTGTCGCTCTCATTGAGGTCGGCGCAGCCGGGCGTCAGCGTCAGCGCCGCCGCCAGAAGCAGCAGAACAGCAGCTTTAATTCTTCCCATGCTTTTCTCCCGCCAAAAATCTGCCGAATTTTTTCATTCTGTTGAACGGTGCCCGCACAAAGCTGTCCTCGCCGTCGCCCGCCTCCATCAGCGGCACCGACGCCAGCATCGGCACTCCGAAGGATCGCTGGGACGCAAGATTTGCCGCCAGCCATATCATACCCATGACATATCCGTACATGCCCATCGCGTCCGCCATAAGAATAAGCCCCACACAGGCTATTATCACCACGGATTTCAGCTTTGGCGAGATCAATCCCGTCACGCCGGAAAAGGCGATGACTATCAGCATCGGCGCGGAAACCATGCTCGCCGCCACCGCCGCCTGTCCCACCACCAGCGCGCCCACCACCGACAGCGTCTGCCCCATCTGCGACGGCATGCGGCTGCCCGCCTCGCGCATCACCTCAAACGCCAGCAGCAGTATCAGCGCCTCGCTGAGACTGGAAAACGGCACGCCCTGACGGGCATGGGATATCATCACCAGCAGCGTCGTGGGCAGCAGCTCGTGATGATGCGTCACCATGGCGATATACACCGGCGCAATGGAAACGGAGAGCAGAAAGCCGATCAGGCGCAGCATGCGGTTTATGCCCGCAAAATAGAAGCTGATGTAATAATCCTCGTTGGACTGCAGATGCTCGATGAAGATATGCGGCACCGTGATCGCCACCGGCGAACCGTCCACAAGCATGGCGGCGCGCCCCTCCAGCAGCTTTGCCGCTACGATATCCGGACGCTCGGTGGTGCCTACGTTGCGGAAGGGCGAAAAGCGGTTTTCACGGATAAGCTCTGTGACATAGTTCGAATCCAGCACCCCGTCTATCCTTATCCGCCCCGCCCGCTCGCGCAGCTCCGCCAGCACCCTTGCGTCAGCCGTACCATCTATATAGCAGATGCAGCACGCTGTCTTGGTCGTTTCTCCCAGCTCAAAAAACTCAAAGCGCAGCTTTTCCGAGCACACCTTGCGTCTGAGCATGGCAATATTGGACAGCAGCACCTCCGTCAGCCCCTCGCGCGGACCCTTCATCACCACTTCCCCATCCGGCTCGCTGATGCTCCGGCGCTCGTAGCCCTTGCTGCCGACAATAAGCGCCCTCGCGCAGCCGTCGCAGAACACCAGCGAGTCTCCGCGCACGAGCGCCTGCAAAAGCTCGCTCCAGCTTTCCTGCTGCGAGGTCTCGCCTGCCTGCACAACGTCCTTTTCCAAATGCGCCAGTCTCTCCTCCGGCGCCGCTTTAAGACTCGCCTGCGCCGCAGGCTTTATCACATACTCGTTTATCAGCGCGGAGTTCGTCATGCCGTCGATGAATACCACGCAGCACTCCGCTTTGCCCGCGCTGAAAAAATGATATTTCACCGTCTTGTCAAGATGAAAATATTCCTTCATGCGCTCTACATTTTCCCGCATTACGGCGGATATCTTTTCCGGAAAGCTCTGCATATGCCCACCTCTTGCATTTAGTATAGACAAAAAGAGGCGTAAAATACGGCGCGGGAAACTCCCGCGCCGTGAGACTGTTTGATTTTTACTCTAAAAATATTACGAGCAGATAATTCTCCGCGTTTTCGTCCGCCGTGGGGACGTTTTCCAGGTTCCGCTGCAAAACGAAGCCCGCCGCCTCCAGCTCTCTCTCCGCCGCCTCAAGCGACTCCGCATCGTTGGGGATTATGACATAAGTCTCGCCCAGTTCGGGATATTCTATCACGTTTTCGCTGCCGAAGATATCCACCACGCTGCCGGATCCGGTCGCTATGCAGTAGCCGGCGTACCTCTCCGTG
This sequence comes from Clostridia bacterium, assembly GCA_017453985.1. GTDB lineage: Bacteria > Bacillota > Clostridia > Oscillospirales > Butyricicoccaceae > RGIG3726. The sequence goes on along the minus strand of JAFTDT010000027.1, from coordinate 10,028 downwards.
GTCTGGAGCCTCGGCAGGGTAAAGAGGCGCTGCTGCTCGTCCTTGCCGCTGTCTGCCGCCCTGTCCTCAAAGCCGCTCTGCGTCTTTGTCTCATTCAAATCGGCTCCGTCGCCCGGCTCCGCCTCCGCGTTTGCCGCATATCCGTAATCTGTCTCAACAGGAGAATTCTGCACCGCGCCCACCGCCGGAGGCGCCATCGCCGAGTACAACCCGCCGCCGCTGTTCTCCAGCGCCGCCTGATCCGCCTCAGATGCTCCCTTGGGCATGAACAGATAAGTGCGGTTGAGCTTTGACAGCGTGCCGCTGAGCGTCAGCGCCATCACCGCCGCCACCGCCGCTATCATATATATTTTTTTGAGCATGACCTTTTTGCTGCGCACCTTGCCGTCGGCTGCCACATATTTCATTATGCTTTTATGCAGCTCCTCCGGAGGCTCCTGCGCCAGCTCGCCGCGCACGGAAAGCATCTTTTCAAGCGCGTCAAAGCGGCGGCGGCAGCCGTCGCACTGCTCGAGATGCTCAAAGAGCTCTGCGCGCAGTTCTTCGGACAGCATGTCGTCCAGATACATATTCATCATGACGATATATTCGCTGCACTGTTTCATCATCTGCTGCCCCTTTCCAGTTCTTTTGACTGCTTTGAGGCGTAAAAGTTCCCTGTTTCGCAAAGAAATACGCGCAGCTTTTCTCTGGCACGCGCCAAACGCGACTTTACCGTGCCCTCCTCGATGTTCAGGCATCGGCTTATCTCCTCATAGGTCATGCCGTTTATATCGCGCATTATCACGATCTGCCGGTGGTCGTGCCCGAGCATGCGTATCCCCTGCCGGATCGCCTCCACCAGCTCCTTTCTCTCCGCCGCGTCCGCCGGATCGAAGCGCATATCAGCCACCTCCAGCTCATATGCCTCGTCCTCGTCGTCGTACATGTCAAACGAGGTCTCCATATAGCTCCGCCGCCGGCTCACCACGTCCTTGCACACGTTCACCGCTATGCGGTAGCACCAGGTGGAAAAGCTGCTCGCCTCGTTGAACTGGGGGATAAAGCGATAAATGCGCAGGAACACCTCCTGACATACGTCCAGCGCATCCTGCTCGCTGCCCGTGTACCTCAGTCCCATATTATATATCTTTTTTTCATAACGCCTGACCAGCTCTTCAAACGCGCTTTTGTCCCCGAGCTTTGCCGCGCCGACCAACCGCTTTTCCTCCGGCATCTTATCACCTCTTCATTCTGAGCCTGCTCCGTTTTACCTCGTCACATATATCAGCGATATCCGCAAGCGTCTCCGCCTGTGCCATTCTGAGTTTGAGCGGCTTTGCTCCGCGCAGCCCCGCCAGATACCACATGCCGTGCTTTCTCATCTCCCGTATGGCTCTGCCTTCGCCCTTCTGCCGGCAGATCAGCTCGGCATGGCGCAGCAGCGTTTCCGTAAGCTCGTCCTCCGTGTGCAGACGAGTCTCTTCTCCTCTCAGCGCCGCCTCGCAGTCCTCGAATATCCACGGTCTGCCCAGCGCGCCGCGCGCGAGCATGACGGCGTCCGCTCCGGTATCGCGCAGTATTTCCATGCATGCCTGCGGCGAAAGCGCGTCGCCGCTGGCGAGCACCGGTATTTTCACCGCCTGCCTGACGGAAGCGACCACCGCGCGGTCGCTCGTGCCCGAATACATCTGCGTGCGCGTCCGTCCGTGCACGCACACGGCGTCTGCGCCGCTCGCCTCCGCCATGCGCGCGAACTCCGGCGCGTTTATATGCTCTGCGTCAAAGCCGCTGCGGAACTTTACCGTCACGGGGACGCGCACGGCGCTTTTCACCGCCGCGATGATCTGCGAAGCCAGCCGCAGATCCTTCATCAGCGCGCTGCCTTCGCCGTTGCCAACTATCTTCGGCACGGGACAGCCCATATTTATATCTATTCCGTCAAATGGCGAGATCGCCAGCGCCTTTTCCGCCGCCGCCGCCATTATTTCCGGCTCGCTGCCGAAAAGCTGCGCAAAGCATGGCGCCGATCCGCCGAGCCGCAGCAGCTCTGCGCTCTTTTTATCCTGATATATCAGTCCCTTGGCGCTTACCATCTCAGTATATGTCAGCGCCGCACCGTAATCCGCGCAAATGCTGCGGAACGCCGGATCGGTTATCCCCGCCATCGGCGCCAGCAGAAACGGCGAGCGCAATTCAAGTCCGCAAAAGCTTATCAAGGCTCAACCTTCCAATCCAGCCGACAGCTTCCCAGCACGGAATCCGCCAGCTCCTCCAGATATTCAAGAGTCATTGCTTTTTCATATTTCTTTATCCCGTGCTTTGCCGCCAGCTCCTCCGTATACCGCGAAAGCGGATATACGGCATATCCGTCCGCATCGTAATGCGTCACCGTGGGTATCACGCCTGCGCCTGCGGTCTCCAGCAGCGTGCCGTCCTCATCAAAGGTAAGCGTCATATCAAATATGCCACCCAGCATGGTCGGGCTTTTGTGCTGTCCGGAAATAAAATTGCCGAGAGAATACACGCACAGCGTGCGTCCGCCCGCCTCGTTTTCCAGCCATTCCACCGGCTGGAGCACGTGCGGGTGCGTGCCGATTATCAGGTCGGCGCCGCCGTCGCATAAAAGCTGCGCCAGCTTTTTCTGATAATTGGTCGGCTCGTGCTTGTATTCATTGCCCCAGTGCATCGAAACGATCAGATAATCGCAGAGCGGACGGATCGCCTCCATCTCGCGCACCATTTTTGCCTCGTCTATCAGCGAGATCATCCACGATTTGCCGCGCGGCAGTGAAAAGCCGTTGAGTCCGTAGGTGTATGACAAAAAGCCAAAGCGGATGCCGCTGTATTCGCGCACGCAGAGCTCCTGCGACTCCTCCTCGGTCAAAAAGGCGCCGAGCACCGCGTCAAAATCCCGCTGCGCCACGTTTTGCAGGCATTTTTCCAGCCCGTCCACGCCCTTGTCGAGCGAATGGTTTGTAGCGAGATTGATTATGTTGAAGCCCGCCTCCACGAGCGCGTCCGCCGCCTCCGCCGGAGCCGCCAGCTTGGGGTATGCGCTTATCTCGCCGGTAAGCATGACCTCCTGATTGATAAAGGCGATGTCGCTGCCGTCGATGATATCCGCAATATTTTGATACATGGGGAAAAAGTCAAATCCGTCCGCAGTCTTTGACGCATTTGACAGCGTGTTGTGCAGCAGGTTGTCGCCCGCCGCGGTTATTCGTATCCTGATCGGCTCGGGTTCGGGTTCCGGTTCCGGCTCGGGTTCCGGCTCAGGCTCGGGTTCCGGTTCCGGTTCGGGTTCAGGCGTTATATCGGTCTGCTCCTGAATTTCGCCTGCGTCCTGTGCATCCTCCTCATTTAGTGGAGCAACGCACCCCGACAGCAAGATGCACAATGCCAGCACGGCGCACAACAGTTTTTTCAAACGGGATCTTCCTTCCTCTGCATGCGGCAGGCTCGCAGCACCGCCGCAAAAATTATAACCATGAGAATATAATAACAAAAAACCGATGCTTTTGGCAATCGGTTTTTATGTTTTTAATATTTTTGTTTTTTTCAGGCGCTTTCAAACTGCGAATTATACATCTCCGCATAGGCGCCGTTCGCCTCGATGAGCTGCCTGTGGCTGCCCTGCTCCACGATGTCCCCGTCCTTCATCATGAATATCACGTCGCAGTCGCGTATGGTGGAGAGCCGGTGCGCGATGACAAAGCTGGTCCTGTCCTCCATCAGCCCGTTCATCGCCCGCTGGATATCCACCTCTGTTTTGGTATCGACGCTGGAGGTCGCCTCGTCCAATATCAGCACCTCCGGATCTGCCAGCACTGCTCTGGCGATGGTGATGAGCTGCTTCTGCCCCGCGGATATATTGGTCGTTTCCTCGTCGATCTCTACATCATATCCCTTCGGCAGCGTGCGCACAAAATGATCCACCCGCGCCGCACGCGCCGCTGAGAGCACCTCTTCGTCCCCGGCATCCCGGCGTCCGTAACGGATATTTTCCCGTATGGTGTCGCTGTAAAGCCACGTATCCTGAAGCACCATGCCAAAAAGCGAGCGCAGATCGCGGCGGGTGAAGTCGCGGATATCATGCCCGTCTATCAGTATCTGACCCTGCTGCACGTCGTAAAAGCGCATCAGCAGCTTTACGATCGTCGTCTTTCCCGCGCCGGTAGGCCCGACTATTGCGACCTTCTGCCCCGCGCCGACAAAGGCGGAAAAGTTCTTTATGACCTTATGCTCCGGATCGTATCCGAAGCCCACGTTCACAAACTCGATATTTCCCCTGAACGGGTGTGCGACCGTCCTGCCGTCGCCGTCCTTATACACAAGGCTCATGACGCCGTCGCGGTTTTCTATCCGCACCGGCTCCGCCGGCTCCGCGCTCAGCTCCTCCTCTCCGAGGAACTCGAATACGCGCTCCGCCGCTGCCGCCGTCTGCTGCAGCACGTTGGAAATATTCGCCACCTGCGATATCGGCTGGTTGAACGAGCGCACATACTGCAAAAACGCCTGTATATCGCCCAGCGAAAGCGAGCCGCGTCCCGCCATCACCGCGCCAAGTATGCACACCAGCACGTATCCGAGATTGCCGATGAAGCCGACGACCGGCTGTATGACGCCGGAGAGGAAGCTCGATTTCCATGCCGAGCCGTACAGCTTGTCGTTTATCTCGTTGAATTCCTCGATGCGCGCATCCTCGTTGCGGAAGGCTCGGATCACCGTCTGTCCGCCGTAAGTCTCCTCGATATGTCCGTTCACGTTGCCGAGATATCGCTGATTGCTCTTGAACAGTCCCTGCGAACGCTTGATTATCATGCCGGAGAACACCGCCGACAGCGGCACCACCGCGACAAGCGCCAGCGTCATGAGCGGACTGATGCTGAGCATCATGTACAGCACGCCGAGCAGCGTCGTGCAGGAGGTGATGATCTGCACGATGCTCTGGTGCATGGACTGATTTATGGTATCCACATCGTTGGTGACGCGCGAAAGCACCTCGCCCTGACTCACGCCTTCATAATAGCGCAGCGGTATGCGGTGCAGCTTTTCCGAGATATCCCTGCGCAGACGGTAGGTCACCTCATTGGTAACGCCCGTCATTATCCATGCCTGAAGGTATGAAAAGCCTGCGCTTATCCCATAGAGGGCGAGCATGATGAGCAGTATGCGCCCTATATAGGCGAAGTTTATGCTGCCGGCGCCGCGCGCCAGCGCCACTACTCCGCTTGCCAGCTCATTGGTGGCTCTTGCCAGCACCTTGGGACCGACTATGTTGAACACCGTGCTGATCATGGCGAAAAGCACCACGACGACCAGCTTTGCCTTGTGCCGGCTGATGTATTTCATCAGCTTGCCGATGGAGCCCTTGAAGTCTCTGGCTCGCTCGACCGGCATGCCTCCGCCGCCGGGACCTCTGTGCCCGCCTCTCTGCCCCGGCTGCGGCTGCTCCTCGCGCCTTTTTTCCTCTGCGCTCACGCCAATTCCTCCTCTCTGAGCTGGGACTTCGCTATCTCTCTGTATACGGAGCAGGAACGCATCAGCTCGTCATGCGTCCCCTTGCCCGCTATCCGCCCCTCGTCGAGCACGATGATCTGCTCGGCATTTTTGATCGTTCCGATCCTCTGCGCCACGATGATGATCGTGCGCCCCTCCATATTTTTTGCGAGCGCCTTTCTCAGCGCGGCGTCTGTTTTGAAATCCAGCGCCGAAAAGCTGTCGTCAAACAGATATATAGGCGCGTCCACCGCCAGTGCCCGCGCTATCGCCAGCCGCTGACGCTGCCCGCCGGACACGTTTGTGCCGCCCTGCGAGATGTATTCCTCATATCCGTGTTCTTTGCCTGTGATGAAATCTTTCGCCTGAGCGATCTCCGCCGCCCGCTCCACCTGCGCTCTGCCGGCATTCGGCGCGCCAAGCTTTATATTTTCCTCTATCGTCCCGGTGAACAGCACATTTTTCTGCGGGACATAAGCTATCTGCTCTCGCAGCTCTCGCTGCGCCGCCTCGCGCACGTCCACGCCGTTCACCAGCACAGCGCCCTCCGTCACGTCGTAAAAGCGCGGGATCAGGTTCATTACCGTGGACTTGCCGGAGCCGGTGGAGCCGATGAACGCCGTGGTTTCTCCCGCCTTTGCTGTAAAGCTTATATCCTTTAGCGCGTATTCCTCCGCGTCGGGGTATTTGAATGACACGTTGCGAAACTCAACCGTTCCGATCCCACCGTTTTCTCTCCGCATGTCACGCGGAGTCTCCGGATCGCGAATGGCGCTTTCGCTCGTAAGTATCTCCGCCACGCGGTCACCCGACACCGCCGCCCGCGGCAGCATGATGAAGATCATGCTGACAAAGAGGAAGGACATGACGACATGCATGGCGTACTGCATATACGCCATCATATCTCCGATCTGCATGGACGAACGCGCTATCTGATGGCTGCCTGCCCATATTATTATCAGCGTCAGCCCATTCATCACGATGGTCATGACCGGATTCATCAGCGCCATCACGCGGTTGATGAACAGCGAGTTCTGCGTCAGCTCGGCATTTGCCCTGTCAAAACGCTGCATCTCAAACTCCTGCGTGTTGTATGCTCTTGACACCATAATGCCGGAAAGATTTTCGCGCGTGACCAGATTAAGACGGTCCACCAGCTTCTGCATGATCTTGAAGCGCGGCGTCGCCACTGAGAATATCACGGCGAGCATGCCGATAAGAACTATCAGCGCCAGCACAAGTATCCACGACATGGAAACGCTTTTGCGCAGCGCATATATCACGCCGCCAACGCCCATTATCGGCGCGAACATGGCTATGCGGAACAGCATCGTCACCACCACCTGCATCTGCTGGATATCGTTGGTGGTGCGCGTTATGAGCGACGCCGTGGAAAAGCGGTTTATCTCGTTGCTGGAAAAGCCGATGACCTTTTTGAAGACATCACGCCTGAGATCGCGCGAAAATCCGGCGGCGATCCGCGAGCCGAGATAGCCCGCGCCGATGCCCGCCGCGCAGACAAGCAGCGCCACGCCCAGCATCTTGACGCCGGTGCGCTTTATATAAGCGAGCTGATATGCGCCGACGTCCATGCCCAATCTTTCGTACTCGGCGCGGATCGCCATTGCGACAAGCTGCCCTGTCACGCTTTCGCCCATATCCGCCGCTTCCATATAAGAGCGGAGGAGCGTTTCGCGCTCGCTTTCGCTCATCATCTCCAGCGCCGCATATTCCGCATTGCAGGTCACGCCCAAGTCCAGTTCTCCGCTGTCTACCGCCGAGACCGCCGCAAACGCCTTGGTAAAGGCGGCGTTCAGCGTTTCCCTGTCCTCGCTGCCCATATCGGCGGAGAGCTTGAACGTATCCGCCGTATCCGCAGAATAATTTCTTTCCAGCGCCGCTGTTTCCTCTGCGTTCATAAAAAGCCGCAGCCGTCCAAGCGTCCATGCGCTGAGCCGCTCCGGCACGGCGTCCTTTATGCCGTACCGCTGCACGCCGATATTCACCATATCCGACATATGGTCGGGCAGCTTCAGCTCGCACATCGCCTGCAAAAACACCAGCGAAACACAGAGCACCGCCAGCAGAGCATACGGCTTTAGGTATTTAATCAGCTTTTTCATTCGTGTTTTCCTCACCCCTCCGTTGTAAAGCAGAAGCCCTTTTCAGCAGGCTTTCGCGCTCGTTTTCCGCGCCTCCGATTACCTCCTCCAGCAGCCTTTCCAGCACATCGCCTATCTCCCTGCCGGAATATCCGAGCCGCTGCATATCATCTCCGTCTACCGCCAGCTCCCGCAGCGAAAAGCAGCGCTTTTCTGCGAGCACCTTTCGCAGCAGCGCCTCCAGCGCGTCTATCTCCCGCTGTCTGCCGTGATATTTTTCGCTTTGCGCCAAATTATCCGCCCGCTTCACCTTCAGCAGCGCGGCAAAGTTTTTCTCGCCTATTTTGTTCAGCCAGCGCAGCACGCTCTTTTCACTGCAAAACACGTCGCTGTCGTGATATTTTACCAACGTGCAGACTCTGCGGACAAACTGCTTTTCCAAACCGAATGCCGTCAGCGTTTCCTCCGCTATCCTTTCGCTGATCGCGCCGTGCCCGTAAAAGTGCCCGACGCCGTCAGCATCTACTGTAAAGCTCTGCGGCTTGCCAAGGTCATGAAAAAACATCACCGCCCGCAGCAGCGGCTCCGGCGCTATCGCCTCCATGCTGCGCACCGTATGCTCCCAAACGGTGTATATATGGTGGCTGTTGCGCTGGTCGAAGCCTATCGACGGAGCGATGCACGGCATCGCCGCCGCCAGCACTTCCGCATGCTCCATCAGCACGCTGCCCGCGTTTTCCCCGCAGATCAGCTTCAGCCATTCCGCGCCGATGCGCTCCCGCGATATCTTCTTCAGATCCTCTCTGCGCGCATGCATCGCCGCCGCCGTTTCCGCCTCTATCTCAAAGCTGAGAGCGGCGGAAAAGCGCAGCGCACGGAGAATTCGCAAGGCGTCCTCTCCGAAGCGCGCCTGCGGCTCTCCCACCGCGCGAAGCACACCCGCGCGCAGGTCCTCAGCGCCGCCGAACAGGTCTATCAGCCCTGCTCCCGGACAATATGCCATGGCGTTCACCGTGAAATCTCTGCGCTTCAGATCCTCCTCCAGACTTACGCCGAAGCGCACCTCGTCCGGGTGTCTGCCGTCGCTGTACTGCCCATCCGCGCGGTAGGTGGTCACCTCGACAGCGTTTCCGCCGTTCAGCACGGTCACTGTACCATGGCGCAGTCCCGTTTCGATGATCCTGTGCTCCGGCAGCAGCGCCATCAGTCTCTGCGGCTCCGCATTCGTCGTCACGTCCCAGTCGTCCGGCGTTCTGCCCATGAGCATGTCCCGCACGCAGCCGCCGACGACATATGCCTCATATCCGCCGGCTTGTACGGCGTTTATTATATTTTCAACATAATCCGGTAAAACGATCCTAAGCATGCTCCGCCTCCGCACAGATCTCAATGTGCCTTTTTACGTACATCGGAGCGCAGAAAGCAAGTTTCTGCGCTCCGGCGCCAAGCGTTTTTTCAGTTTGTCTCCGCAGCCCCGGCCAGCTCATTATATGTGCCGGTGAACACCGCCTCGAACTGCGTGCCGTCCATCGTCTCGTGCTTGAGAAGGAATTCCGCCACACGGGTCAGCGACGCCATATTGTCGCGCAGAAGCGCCTCACAGCGCGAATACGCGGTGTCGATCATCGCCTTGACCTCCTGATCGATCAGCGCCGCCGTGCTGTCGGAAATATTCTTCGTGGTGGCAAAATCGCGCCCCAAAAATACCTCGTCATGATCCGAGACAAAGGCTATCGGTCCAAGCTTATCGCTCATTCCGTAGCGCGTGACCATATTTCTCGCGATCTCGCTGGCGCGCTCGATATCGTTGGACGCGCCTGTGGATATATCGTTAAGCACCAGCTTTTCCGCAACTCTGCCGCCCAGCAGCGTTACCAGCCGGTCGAGCATCTCGTTCTTCGAGGCGTAATATTTGTCCGTCTCCGGCATATTCAGCGTAAAGCCGCCGGCGCTGCCGCGCGGTATGATGGATATCTGCTGCACCGGATCCTGCGAAGGCAGCATCCGCATGGCGACCGCATGTCCCGCCTCGTGATATGCCGTAAGCCTGCGCTCCTCCTCCGTTATCACACGGCTCTTTTTTTCATTGCCCATTATGACCTTGAGGAAGGCGTCTTCGATCTCCCTGCTGCCGATCTTCGTCTTGTTGTTTCTCGCCGCCAGCAGCGCCGCCTCATTCAGCAGGTTTTCCAGATCGGCGCCCGTAAAGCCCACCGTGCTGCGCGCTATGTCCTCAAAGCTGACATCGTCATCAAACGGCTTTTTCTTCGAATGGACTCGCAGTATATCCTTCCTGCCCTTGATATCCGGCATGCCGATGTATATCTGCCTGTCAAAGCGTCCGGCGCGGAGCAGCGCTGGATCTAAAACGTCCACGCGGTTGGTCGCGGCGATGATGATGACGCCGCTGTTGCTGCCAAAGCCGTCCATCTCCACCAAAAGCTG
>JAFTDT010000026.1 GCA_017453985.1 Clostridia bacterium | reverse complement strand
GACCGTCGTGACGGTGGTGATACTCAAGGTGATAGAGTGCTGGAACTCATATGTATGGCCGCGCCTTATCACCGACGACGCAAAGTATTTCCTCGTTTCCAACGGCATACAGGAGATACGCGAGAACGGCTTCGGCAGGGAAAACATACCCGCCATGATGGCGGCGGTAGTGGTGATTTCCGTGCCGCTGATAGTCCTGTTTCTGGTGTTCCGCCGACGTGTGATGGAGGGAGTTTCGAGAGGGGGAACCAAGGGATGACAGGCAGAAGAAGGACGGCGCTTATGCTGCTGGCGGCGCTCATGCTGCTGCTGGCGGGAGGCTGCCACGGCTCGCGCGGGCTGGAGCCTTTCGTCATGCCGGAGGAGTTCGACCTCTCGCTCAGGCACGAGATAGTTTTTTGGGCAAAGAACGACACCAATAAGAACCAGACGCGGATATACGAGCAGGCGATAGCCGATTTTGAGAAGCTGTACCCCAACATAGACGTAAATCTGCGTCCGTATACGGATTACGGCAGAATATACAACGACGTGATAACCAATATCGCCACCGGCACCACGCCCAACGTGTGCATAACCTATCCCGACCATATCGCTACCTATTTGACCGGCGTCAATGTCGTGCTGCCGCTGGACGGGCTGCTGGAGGATGAAAGATACGGGCTGGGCGGCAGCATGCTGAAATACGACTCGCCCTCCTTTGCGGAGGTGATGCCGCAGTTTATGGCGGAGTGCCGCATCGACGGGCATTATTACGCCGTGCCGTTCATGCGCTCCACGGAGGCTTGCTATGTCAACAAGACCTATGTGGAAAAGCTGGGCTACACTTTGCCGGAGGTGCTGACGTGGGACTTTGTCTGGGAGGTCGCAGAGGCGGCGATGGCAAAGGACGGCAGCGGAAATTACGCCGTGAACGGACAGGATATAATGATACCGTTCATCTACAAATCCACCGACAATATGATGATACAGATGCTCCGGCAGTATGGCGGCGGCTATGCCACGGCGGAGGGCGAGGTGCTTATCTTCAACGACACGACGCGGGAGCTGCTGTATACCGTGGCGGAGCATGCCGAGAGCAGGGCATTTTCTACCTTTAAGATATCCAGCTATCCGGCGAACTTCCTCAATGCGGGACAGTGCATATTCGCCGTGGACTCCACCGCCGGAGCAACGTGGATGGGCACAGACGCGCCGCTTTCGGACATCAGTGCGGACAAGCTCGTGCGTTTTGAAACCGCGGTGATGACGGTGCCGCAGGTTGACCCCGCCGCGCCGCAGATGATATCGCAGGGACCGTCCGTGTGCGTGTTCAACAAAAGCGACCAGCAGGAGGTGCTGGCTTCATGGCTTTTCGCGCAGTATCTGCTGACGGATGGCGTGCAGACGGCATATTCCGAGACGGAGGGCTATGTACCCGTGACCGCCACGGCGCAGAACTCGGCGGAATACCGCGATTATCTGGCGCGCGGCGGCGAGGATCTGAGCGAGCATTATGAGGTTAAAATAAAGGCGGCGCGGCTGCTGCTGGACAATATCGGCAATACCTTCGTCACGCCGGTTTATAACGGCTCGGCATCGCTGCGGGATGCGGCAGGGCAGATGATAGAGGAGGTCACCAAGTCCGTGCGGCGGCAGGAAACGGTGGACGACGAATATATCGAGCAGCTTTACGGCAGGGTGAACGCGCTCTACCGCCTCGACCAGAAAAACGCCGCAGGAGGCGGCGCAGAGCGCGAGCGGCTGGGACCTCTGCCGCAGACGGCAAAGCTTTTGCTGGCGGGATTGGCGGCAATTTGGGCATTTATTGCACTATATGCTGGCATTACGCAGGTAAAAAAATGGAAAAATCGTCATATTTGATATTGGAATTTTCGAAAAATGGGTGTATAATCGGTTTGCTCATGTATGAGCGCATAAAATGAAAAGGAGAAACGGAAAATGAAGAAGATCATAGTTGTGCTTTTGGCGCTGTCCTTTGCGCTGGCTTTCGCCGGCTGCAGCAGCAGCGACACGAAGTCGGAGGGCGTCATGACCCATGCGGAGTACACGGCGGCGGCGCTCGACAGCAAGGTAGTGGTTGAAACTTACGTTCAGGCAAAGCAGTCCTGGTGGGACAACAAGGCAACGGTTTACACGCAGGACAAGGACGGCGCTTATTTCCTTTACAACATGGCATGCTCCGAGGAGGATTATGCCAAGCTGACCACCGGCACAAAGATCAAGGTCACCGGCTACAAGGCAGAGTGGGCGGGTGAGGTCGAGATAATCGACGCCACCTTTGAGATCGAGAAGGGCAGCTTTGTCGCCAAGGCGCTCGACGTCACCGCTATGCTTGACAAGGCGGAACTGATCGACCATCAGAACGAGTTCGTATCCTTCAAGGATATGACGGTCGAGGCGGCGGACGACAGCGGCGCGGCTTTCCTGTATAGCTGGGACGGCTCCGGTCAGGACGGCGACGACCTGTATTTCAAGGCGTCTGTGGGAGGCAAGACCTACACCTTCACCGTGGAGTCCTATCTGTGCGACAAGACCACCAATGTTTACGCGGCGGTCAAGGCGCTGAACGTCGGCGACAAGATCGACATGGAGGGCTTCCTTTATTGGTACGAGGGCGTAAATCCGCACATCACCTCTGTTAAGGTAAAGTAAAAAGATATGTGAAGCGGTCCGGAGGGGCTTTCCTTCCGGATCGTTTTGTGCTATCATGGAATGGAAATCGCAAAGGGACAGGGGAGAAGGATATGATAAAAAGGATATTGGCCGCCGTGCTGGCGGCGGCGCTGCTGGTGTGCTGCTGCTCATGCAGCGGCGGAAAAGTCGCAGACGGAAAGATTTTGCCGCGGGCAACACATATGGCGGGCAGAAGCACGGCGGAAGAGGTATATGCTGCGCTGGTTGACGCCGGATTGCCGGGGGCGGGCGTGTTTTTGGATTGGGTGACGGACTTTGCCGAGACGGTCGGAAACGGCGATGCACTGCCGGCGGATGAGTGGGTCAGTCCGCAGGAGCTGAGTGCGGATATTTACGCCTGCATGGATGCGTGGGAGGCAAAGTACGATTATTCCGATGCCAACTGCCGCATAACGGCGTTTACGCTGCTGGGAGACTTGCTGACTGCGGAAAAAGCGGAAGATAGTTATGACGGCACATATCTGATGTTTGACATAGACGCTGCGGAAAATACGGAGAAGTACGCCGCGGTAAAGGCGAGGCTGCCGCTCTTCACTACGCTTTTCGGCGAAAAATACCTTGCTCCGGGAGAGAGCATGCGGGAGGCTTTTCCTGCTATGTGGAGGGAGTACGGCTTCGGCATAAGCGGCGATAGGATATCTCTTATCAGCGTAGTCGTGAGTGATGTGGACGGAAGCAGCGTGTTTGTCGGTCATACCGGCGTGCTGGTGGAGCAGCAGGATAAGCTGCTCTTTGTGGAAAAGATAGCCTTCGAGCAGCCGTATCAGGCTACGGAACTGAACGATACGGACGAGCTGCTTGCGCTGCTTGCCGCGCGTCCGGAGTATTTTGGAGAAGCCGGCGAGGAGGGACCGTTCGTATATCGCAACGGCGAGCTTTTGGGAGAGCTGGAAAGCAGTACGGAAAACTGAATATGCAAGCAAAAACTGCGCTGCCTCAAAGCTTGAGACAGCGCAGTTTTTGTTTTTAATATGCTATTGACTTTCCGCTTTTGCCTTTTTCTTCTTCTGCACTCCGCGCCATGCGTGCATGACCAGCGCCAGCGCGATGACTCCGTAGGAGATAAACACGCGGAAATATTCACCGATGGCGGCGTCGCCAAAGAGGTTCTTGCCGGCGGACGGCGCGACGATGAACAGCAGATGGAAAAGGATACAGCCGAGCAGCGCCTGCGCGTTGTTCGCCTTGCGTATGGACGCGCCGCCGACGAGGATCGCCGCGCCGGCATACAGACCGACCTGCTCGTGCGCGCCGTAGGTCTGGAAGGAGCCCATGTTCTGTACGAAGATGAGCTGACCCCAGCCGGCGAGGACAGTGGAGATCATGATGGCGATGAGGCGTGTGCGGTCAACGTTGATGCCGGAGGCATTGGCGACCGTGCGGTTTTGTCCGACGGCGCGGAACTGCTGTCCCAGCCGGGTGTTCATCAGTCCGACGTTGAACAGGCACAGCAGCCCGACTACCATAAAGGTCACCATCGGCACCTGCACCATGGAGAACAGCGACGCCACAAAGGGTATCTGATACAGCAGACAGGAGGCGGCAGCTATGCCGACGGTGATGATCGCCTTCTTTTTGCTCATTTTCTTCAGCAGCAGCATCACCACGGCAACGACCGCGACCGCGCCGCAGGTTATGTACAGCCCGGTGCCGAAGGGCACCTTCCAGAGTCCGTCAAGCGCGTATTTAAAGCCGCGTTCGGTGGAAAGGTCGATGGTGTTTGCCACGCCGGTGGAGCCTTTGATGACAAGACCGGGCGCCTTGAGCGGGATCAGATTGCCGAAGATGAAGAGGAAGAGGAGCTGGTACAGACCGTTGGCAAAATAGCCGAGGATCAGTCCGCCGATCATTTCCTGCCCCTTCATTCTGTTGAGCAGATTGCCGATGAGATATCCGAAGAATGCCGCGATCGGCACCGTCATAAATGCCGCGACGCCAAAGCCGCCAAGCCCGCCGATGCCCCATTCCACGACCCACAGCGCCGCGATCTGCGCCGCCATGGCTCCGATGGTTATGGCAAAGTTGATGCCCATGCCCGCCACGATCGGCAGAATGAGCGCCAGCACGATAAAGGCGTTGCGGCTCAGTCTCCCGAACAGCTCGTACATGACGTAAGGCACGGTCTGCCCGGAATAGCTCAGGCAGATTATGCACAGCAGCACGAACATGATGGTGACGGCGTTATTGCGCAGTATGGATCTGAAATCGAAATCTTTACGCACGGGAAGCACCTCCTGACTTTGTCAGCGCATACAGGATAATGCCGTTGGAGATCAGGATGCGCAGCGTCTCGGAGATCGTGGAGCCGGGAACGAGCACATTTGCCACCGGCATGCCCAGCGTCAGCACCCCCTGGAAGAGGAAGGTGCCTATCAGCACGTGACTGATCTTGCAGCGGCTGGTGGAAGCGCCGCCGATGAGTATCGCTGAGGCGGCGATAAAGCCCATCTGCCGCGGAGCGGTGTAGAGCTGCATAAATCCGTAGCTCTGCGAGTAAACGAGAATGCCTACCGCGCCCAGCACCGTGGAAAGCATCGTGCCGATGACGCGCATCTTGTTGACGTTGAGACCGGCTGCCTCGGCAAAGCGGGGATTGTTGCCGACCGCCTGCATCGCCACGCCCGTCTTGCTGCGGGAAAACAGCCAGACGAGGAAGCAGCACAGCGCCATAAAGAGCAGCAGCCCCGTCGGCACGTAAAAGCTTCCGATATTGAAGGCGCCCCAGTCGTTGAGTATATGCCTGAAATTGCCGGAGTCCAGACCGATGGTGTTTCTCAGTCCGGTGCCGAGCGGCCAGCGGAGCTTCAGCGAGGTGAAGGGCAGCACCAGCCACGCGATGCACATGAGCGACACAACCGAAAATCCGACGTAGGTGGTAACGCTCATCTCCTCGCCCTTGAGGCGGTTGAGGAGCTGCGCGTACAGATAGCCGCATACTGCGGCGATGACCACGCCGACCAGTATGGCGAAAAGGAAGCCGCCCCAGCCGGGTATGCCGAACTCGATGGTCATCAGTCCGCCGAGCAGTCCGGCGACCAGTCCTATCGGCAGACCGAGGTTCAGGCTGATGCCGCACTGAATGCCCGGCACTATCGCCAGCACCATGACGGCGTTCATGCCCATGCGCACCACCGTGTTGCTCAAAAGCGTCGGCAGCGAAAGATCGTACAGCAGGGTCATGAAGCACAGAATGATAAAGAACAGCCCGATTATCACTCGCGGTATGCCGAGCTTGCTTATCAGCCATTCGCTGTACAGCAGCAGCGCGGCGGCAACCAGCAGCGCGATCGCCGTATAGATAAGGTCGTCGGCGTGGCGCAGCAGATAGGCGGAAAAGGTTCTCTTGGCGCGTCCCTGCTCCACGTAACGGTCAAACTGCGAAGAAAAATCGTCGTCCGATTGATACAGCATGCCGCGCACGCTGTCCTTGAGCGTCATGACGGAGTCCTTGTCCAGCACGGGATAGATGAGGCTGATCGCGTCGCCGACCGCCAGATAAGCGTTGTCGGCAGCGGCTTCCGCCGCCAGCATTTCCGGCGTGGGGACAAAGCCGGACATGTCCACTACGACGGCGTCGTTTTCGGGGATTTCCTGCCCTGCCTCCAGCATGGCACGGTGCTTTTCCTCCAGCGCCGCCTGCGCTTCTGCGTAATGCTCCTCTATGTACTGCGCGCGTGCGGCGGTCTCAAGGCTGCCGTATTCGTCCAGCGCGTTCATATAAGCATTGGTCGCAGCGCGCAGAGAGGCCGTATCTATCTGCGAAAGGTCGGTGCTTTCGCCGGTGTATTTTTCACGAGTCTCCTGCTCTGCCTTTTCCACTGCCTCGCGGATATCGTTCATGCTGCCTCCGCCAGCTCGGACGCGCTCCTGCGCCTCCTTCTTGGCGATGGCGACGTAGCTTTCCACCACGCTTTCTCCTGTGACGCTCAGCAGCGCCTGAATGCGGGCGTCATCCAGCACGTCCTGACCGGCGCGTCCCGTCCGCCGCGGCAGCTCGATGATGCCGGTCACAAGCAGCAGAACTGCGGCGGCACAGAGCACTATGGCGAGCAGCCTTCTCCATTTATTATTCGTCATGTCCGGCAGCTCCTTTCTCGTTGTGATCCTGAGGCTTTATGCCCGACATGGCGAGACCGAAGTCGGCGTCGGGAGCCTCCGGAGGAAGTATGTCCACGAGTCTGCCCTCGGACACGATGGCGATGCGGTCGGAGATGCTGCGCAGCTCCTGCAGCTCCGAGGAGACGATCACGATGGTCATTCCGTTATCACGGTTGAGCTTTACCAGCGTCTCCAGTACAAGCTTTTTCGCGCCGATGTCTATACCGCGCGTCGGTTCCGAGACAAAGAGAAACTTCGGAGACATGCAGAGCGCCCGCGCGATGCAGACCTTCTGCTGGTTGCCTCCGGAAAGCGTTCCGGCGTACTGCGTGGGACCGAAGCAGCGGATATCGAGGTCGGTTATCATCTGCTCGGCTATCCCTCTGATGTCGGAAGAGTTCTTCAGCGTAAACGGGCCCAGCTTGTGCAGATATTCACCGTGGATCTGCATGGCGTTGAAGACGATGTTGTCCTCGATGGACTGATCGAGCAGCAGCCCGACGCCCTTGCGGTCTTCAGAAACCATGGCGATGCCGGCGCGCAGCGCCGCGTCGGTATCGCCGATCTTAAGCGGCTGCCCGAACAGCTCGACCTCACCCTCGGAATCGTAAAGTCCCATCACGCCGTTGGGTATACCCAGCTTGCCCTGACCGGCAAGCCCGCCGATGCCGAGTATCTCGCCCTCGTATACGTCCAGCGTCAGCCCGACAACGTGCTCGCCGGGCATGTCCACGTTCAGATCCTTGATATGCAGCGCGACCGTATCATGAGGCACGCTGCGCTTTTCCAAATCGATGACGGACTCGCCCTTGCGGCCGATCATCAGCTCGGCAAGCTCCACGATGTTCGTCTCGCTGGTTCGGCGTGTCGCAGCAAGCCTGCCGTCGCGCAGTATGGTTATGCTGTCCGAGGCAGCCATGACCTCGTCGAGCCGGTGGGTTATGAAGATGACGGCGATGCCGGACTCGGCTATCTGCTTCATGACAGATATGAGCTGCGTCGCCTCAGACTCGGTGAGGACGGCGGTCGGCTCGTCAAAGACCAGCAGCTTGACGCCGGTCTTGTCTATTTCGCGCGCGATCTCCACAAACTGCATATATCCGACGGGGAGTCCCTGCACGCGGGTAAACTCGTCTATGTTCATGCCGACGCTGTCGAGTGCCTTTCTGGCGTCGGCAGACATGGATTTCATGTTGAGAGTTTCAAGATTTTTGCCTAAGATACGGCTGAAAAAATTGGGCTTGGTTATTTCTCTGTTGAGCTTTATATTTTCCGTGATAGTAAAGCCGGGCAGCAGCATAAACTCCTGATGCACCATGCCGATACCCTTTATCATGGCGTCGTAGGGAGAGAGGATATTCGCGTCATCGCCGTCGAGCAGCACCTTGCCTTCAAAGCCGCCTGTGTTGTGGATGACAGGCATGCCGAACAGGATGTTCATCAGCGTGGACTTGCCGGCGCCGTTCTCGCCGAGCAGCGCGTGTATCTCTCCCGGCTTGACCGCCATGGAAACATCGCTCAGCACCGTGTTTTCGCCGTATTGTTTGGTGATGTTCTGCATCTCCAGAACATATTCTGTTGCCATATTTTTCCTCCTTAAAAGTGAACTCGCCATGCGGCGAGTTCACTTTGGTCTTACAGCGAAAGATTAGCTGAGATACTCCGCAAAGTTTACGGGTGCCAGCAGAATGGTGTAATAGTTGTCAAAGGTGTTTCCGTTGACGTCGGTGTAAGTGCTCACCTTGGCGCCCTCGATCTTGTTGTTGAACATCCTGACGAGCTGCTCGGAATCGTTGCGGGAAGTAACGGTTCCGTCGATATACGCCTTGGCGTACTCGGCGCCGATCTCGATGATGGTCATGGCGACCGGGGAAGCCCAGGTGGAGAAGCGGCCGACCGCGTCATGCTCGTTGAGCTTGGAGGAGATCTGCTTCAGAGCCTCGGTGTCGTCGCCGCCGATGGCAAGCTCAAGACCGAGGGTAGCGGGGAATGCGTGATAGGGGCTGGGGCAGCAGGGCTGCGGATAGTAAGCGTTGGGCTCATCCAGGCACGCCGCCTGCAGCGAGGGCTGCATACCGCAGTTGGTGGTGAAGAAGGCTACCTTCTTGCCGGGATACTTGGCAAGCTGCTGCGGAACGTCCTCAAGGATAAACTGCTGGGAAGCGGAAAGTCCTGCCTCGGCGGTGGGGTCGGGAGCGGTAACGTCTACCATCTCGATGCCCAGCGCGGCGGCGTTCTTCTCAAGCAGCTCGTGACGTGCCACTATCAGCTCCATCGCCATGTGGCGCGGGAAGGAATAGTGGATAAACACGTCGATGCCCCAGTCGGCGCAGGTCTGCATGATGGTGTCGCCCTGCGCGCCTTCGTCGGCATACATGACGATGTCGGCAGCGGCGGAGATGACGGCGGGATCCTCCTGCGGGGTGCCCGCGATCAGAAGGATGTCGTCGCGTCCCATCTCGCGGATCTTGTCAAAGCCCGCCTTTGCGCCGGGGACTGCCTGACACATGACGATCGCCTTAACATCGGGGTCAGAGGCGAAGGATACGAGCTGAGACACGGTGGTCTCCATCTCAGACATAAAGTTGTCGGGATATGTAGCTGTGACAACATGCTCTTTGCCGTAGGTCTGCACCGCCTTCTCAGCAGCGCGGAACTCCTCCTCGCCCTGGGAAACGGTGCCGGTCATGATTGCGATCTTCCAATTGCCGCTGTCTTCTTTCTTCTGACAGGCAGCCATGCTCATGAGCATCATGAGCGCCAGTAACAGACAAAGGATCTTTTTCATAAATACCTCCATTTTTTTGTGTGCAAACGAATATATACGTGTGCACACTGATTTGTGTTACATTATACATATTTTGAGCGCGATGTCAATGATTTTTGGTAAAAAACAATAACATGGCAAAATGCAAATGGGAATATTGTCAAAATTAAGAAAAAATATTGTCAAAAAGCGCAAGAAAATATTGACAAAGCGACAACAAATTTAAGGCGAAAAAATGCCGCTTTGCCTTTGAAAAAGCATGCTGTGCGCCGATTTTCGGCAGCTTTGTGAAGAGTATAGCACGGCGTGCTGCGGCTGTATAGTGACCCTATGGCTACCTTTGTATATTTTTTTAGGGCATACGGAGCCGCGTCGCGCGATCCGGAGCGGCAAAGCCAAAAAGAGCGCAAAAAAACAGGCGGGCATCCGCATAACGCAAATGCCCGCCCGTTCAAACGGTCAAAAAATCAGTCGATTGATTTAATTATTCTCTGCTTATGCGATCAGGAAGAACTTGATCAGGAAGAGCAGGGAGATTATATAAGTCAGCAGAGACACGTCCTTCGCCTTGCCGGTGAATACCTTGATGACGGTGTAGGCGATAAGACCGATGCCGATGGCGTGGCCGATGGAGCTGGAGATGGGCATGGCGATGAGCATCAGCGCCACGGGAACTGCCTGACTGATGTCGTCAAACTTGACGTTCTTCAGACCGCTCAGCATCAGCACGCCGACGTATATGAGCGCGGCAGAAGTAGCTGCTGCGGGGATTATTGCCGCCAGCGGAGCGATGAACATGCAGGCGAGGAAGAGCACGCCGGTGGTCAGCGCGGTGAGACCCGTGCGACCGCCAGCCTCAACGCCGGAGGCGGACTCGACAAAGGTGGTGACGGTGGAGGTGCCGGTCACGGCGCCTGCCACTGTGCCGACGGCGTCCGCCAGCAGAGCCTGCTTCATGTTGGGCATGTTGCCGTCCTTATCGACCATGCCGGCGCGCGAGGCGGTGCCGACCAGAGTGCCGATGGTGTCGAACATGTCGATCATGCAGAAGGTGATGATGAGGGTGATGGCGGTGAACCAGCCGATGCTGAAGAAGGTCTTGAAGTCAAACTTGAAGAAGGTGGTGTCGATCATATCCTTGAAGGGCGGGATGAAGGAAGCCGTCGCCAGCGAGGCAAAGGGATTGATATCGAGGAAGATCGCCTCGCCCGCCCAGTAAATGACGGAGGAAACGAGCATGCCGATGAGCACCGCGCCCTTGACCTTCTTGTGCGCGAGCACGGCAATGACGAACAGGCCGATGAACATGGTCGCAACGGTCAGTATCATCGGAGCATATCCGGAGCCCATGTTGTCCTGAACCACCTTGGGGGTGAGGGAGCCGAAGAAATCGCGCATTACATAGAACATTTCAAAAGTATCAGTCTCTGGCTTATACACATTTACACCCGCGTTGGAGCCGAAGCCGATATTCATCAGCATCAGACCGATGGCGGGAGCGATGCCGAGCCGCACGCCCAGAGGTATCGCCTCGACGATCTTCTCGCGGATGCTGAGCACCGAGAGTATGACAAAGAGCACGCCCTCGATCAGAATGATGCACAGAGCCGCCTGGAAGGATTCGAGGTAGGAAATGTTGGCGATGGAAGCGATATTTGCCACGACTATGGCAAAAAAGCTGTTGAGTCCCATACCGGGAGCCATCGCAAAGGGCTTATTGGCGGCAAACGCCATGACGAACATGCCGATCGCGGAGGCGATGCAGGTCGCCATGAATATGCCGTTCCAAAGGTTCTGCCCCCCCTCGCTGCCGAAGCCGGTCAGCAGATTGGGGTTCAGGGCGATGATGTACGCCATGGTCATGAAGGTGGTCAGTCCGGCGACGATCTCCGTACGTACGGTCGTGCCGTTTTCTTTGAGCTTGAACATACTCATTCTCCTTTTCCTTTTTTAGAATGTAAATCCCCTTTTGTTCACGGTTTATTTACATTACCAATACATAATATTACATTTCGTGCGGTTTTTCAAGGGAAAATATGGACTTTTGACAAAAATCCTTCTTTTCCGCGCTCGGGGGCGTCGCGGCGCATGCTTCTGCCCGCGATCCTGCCTTGCGGCGCGCATTGTGCCCCGTGTCAAAAACCTGATTGACAAATGCTGCCGGACGGGCGATAATCAAAGAAGTACAGAAGTCCGAAAGGAACAGATGCTTATGAAAATGCTGTATATCGCCAAGGAAAACTACAAGCTCAGCCGCTGGTCGGGAGGGAGCACGTCGGAGATATTCCTCTGGCCGCCGGACGGCGACTATGCCGAGCGCCGCTTCATGTTTCGGATAAGCTCCGCCGAGGTGGAGCAGCCGGAATCCGTGTTTACCAGACTGCCGGGGGTGATAAGATACATATCGCCGCTGCAGAAGACGATGCGGCTGACGCCGGATTTTCAGGAGCCGGAGGTCGTGCTCGCCCCGCGGCAGGTGTATCGCTTTGACGGCGGCATGCATGTGCTGTGCCGCGCGCAGGGTGCAGACCTGAACCTGATGCTGAAGGGCTGCGGCGGGCTGATGAGCTATATGGAGCCTTATTATCTGGAAAAACCGGCGGAGGGAGCGGAGCCGCAGCCGTGGAGGCTGACGCTGCAGCCGCAGTCAAACGGATGCTTTTACGGCTTTTATTTCCTGGCGGAAACATATTGGCGCGCCGCGGGAGGCAGCGGTGTGGCGCGCGAGGGCGACTTCATGCTTATCAAAGCGTCGGCGGGCGACGCGCCGCTGGAGCTGGAGCTGGCGCCGGAGGCGATGATGGCGGTGCAGGTCGTGATGCCGGAGCGGTATGAGGATAAGGAAACGGCGGACTGCGGCTTTCTGGAAATATCCGCCGCGGCGGACGGGGACTGATATTGACGCGCGCTTCCGCATATATTTTATGCGGAGGTGGTCTTTTGCTGATTCTGAAGAACAAATATCATCGGCTGTTGCTGGCGCTATCGTGCGCGGCGGGGCTGCTGCTGGCGGGACTGCTGCTGGCGGAGCCGGTGCGGGAGGCGTTTGCGCCGGCGGCGGGGACGCCGCTGCCGGTGATAATGTACCACAGCGTGCTCAGGGATCCCGCCCGCACGGGCGCGTATGTAGTCACGCCGGACAGCATCAGGCAGGATATGGAGTGGCTGCGTGAAAACGGTTATGCCGCCGTCAGCATAGAGGCGCTTACGGCTTACATATTCGAGGGCGCAGAGCTGCCGGAGCGTCCGGTGCTGCTGACCTTTGACGACGGATATCTGAACAATATGACATATCTGCCGGAGCTGATGGCGGAATATGACATGTGCGCGGTGATATTTGCGGTGGGCGAGTATGCGGAAAGATATACCGAGCTGGATGACCCAAATCCCAATTATGCCTATATGACATGGACTGATCTGGAGGAGCTGGCGGCAGATCCGCATTTTGAGATCGGCAGTCATACATACGGGCTGCACAGTCTGAAGCCCCGACGGGGCAGCGGCAGAATGCGGAGCGAAACGCGCGGGCAGTGGGAGAGCGTATTTCGGGAGGATGTCGGCAGAATGAGGGAGGCGCTGGGCGAACTGGGCATAACCACGCCGGCTTTCGCCTATCCCTTCGGGATCGTGAGCGAGGGCGCGGACGAGCTGCTCGCCGCGATGGGCTATAAATGCACCTTCACCTGTGCGGAGGAGATAAACCTGCTCGCGCCGGGAGACGCGGGCTCGCTGCTCGGCATGGGGCGCTTCAACCGGGATGGCGGCATGTCCACAGAGGAGTTTATGGCAAAGATTTTTCGGTAAAGGATTGTCAAATAAGCCGCGGTATGCTAATCTGAATGCGTGCGGCATTAAAAGCGGATGGGAAGGATATTGGGATAATGACTTTGTTTGTGGTGATACTGCTGTTTCTGGCAGGCTTGATACTGATAATAAAGGGCGGAGACTGGTTTGTGGACGCCGCGGCGTGGATAGCTGAGGTTTCCGGCATACCCAAGGTCATCGTCGGCGCCACGGTGGTGAGTCTGGCGACCACTCTGCCGGAGATAATCGTTTCCATGATCGCCGCCTTCGAGGGCAAGGCGGACATGGCGATCGGCAACGCCATCGGCAGCGTCACGGCAAACACGGGGCTTATTCTCGGCGTTTCGCTGATATTCGCGCCGCTGGCGGTGCGCCGCCGCGACTATGCGCCCAAGGCGGTCATTTTGCTGGCTATCGTCACGGCGCTGCTTATTTTTGCCCAGCAGGGGAGCCTTTCCACGACGGGAGCCTTTGTGATGTTGGCGCTGTTCGCCGTGTTTGTGTACGAGAACATCAGCGGCGCCAGACGCGGCGCCGGAGGTGCGCATCGCCCGCCCAGACCGGAAAAAAGCGAGGTCGGCAAGAATGTCGTAAAATTTATTGCCGGTACGGCGGGGATAGTCGCCGGTGCGCAGCTTTTAGTGGATAACGGCAGCCGGCTCGCGGAGGCGGTGGGCGTGCCGGAGAGCATTATCGGCGTAACGCTGATCGCCGTCGGCACCTCTCTGCCAGAGCTGGTTACGGCAGTCACGAGTCTGGTGAAAAAACAGGGCGCGCTTTCCGTCGGCAATATACTCGGCGCCAATATAATAGATTCGGCGCTGATACTGCCGCTCTGCGGCATAGTTTCCGGCAAGGCGCTGCCGATATCGCAGCAGAGCGCAGGGCTGGATATGCCCGTATGTCTGCTGGTCGGCGCGATTGCCTTCGTGCCGATGCTGATCACCGGCAAGTTTGCCCGTTGGCAGGGAGCGCTGCTCGCAGCGGTGTATATCGGTTATATCTGCGTGCTGGTGATATGACCGCACGGCAAACGGAAAGACCGACCCCGGAGGCGAGGGAAAACCTCTCGCGCCGGGGCTTTTTTATTTGAGAAAAACTATTGCAATAGTATTGACAAACGCGCACTACTGTGATAGTATGCAAATGCAAACTATTGCAATAGTATATAAAGCGGAGGTGTGTGCATGAGCGAAAAATCTGTTAAGCTCTTTGATTCGGAGCTGAAGGTGATGGATGTGCTGTGGACGGAGGGAGACTGTACGGCAAAGCAGATTGCCGAGAGGCTGGCTGAAAAGGTCGGCTGGAATGTCAATACCACCTACACGGTGATTAAAAAATGCGTGGCAAAGGGCGCGGTGGAGCGCCGGGAGCCGCATTTTCTCTGTCATGCGCTGATAAGCAAAGAGCAGGTGCAGTCCGACGAGCTGGCGGAGCTGGTGAGCAAGCTGTTCGACGGCTCCGCGGACAAGCTGTTCGCCGCGCTGCTCAGCGGAAAAAGGCTGTCCGCAGAGTCGCTGGCGGAGCTGCGCCGCTGGGTGGAGGAGCAGCCTTGAGAGAGCTTCTGCACATGAGTCTGCGCGGCGGTGTGATGATAGCGGCGGTCATTCTGCTGCGCGCGCTGCTGCTGGATCGCCTGCCTAAGCGGACGTTTATGGCGCTATGGCTCGTTGCGGCGCTGACACTGCTCCTGCCGTGGACGGCGTCGGCGCGGACAAGCGTGTGGTCACTGTTGGAGCCGCAGGAGCAGGAGGCGGCAGCGGCGGTTTGGCAGCCGCTTGCCGGGATATACGCGGAGGCGCGTGTGCCGGAGATGGCGGAGGGCGCAAAGACTGCGGCTGAAGCAAGCCGTGCCTTTCCGTGGGCTGTGCTGTATGCGGCAGCGGCGGCGCTGCTGGCGGTGCTTTTCCTGAGCGCGTGGCTGTATTTCCGTTTGCGGCTGCGCAACGCCGTCCCGGCAGAAGCGCCGCTGGCGCGGGAGTATATCGCCGCAGCCGGCTTGCGGCGACGGGTCAGCGTCAGAGAATTGCAGGCAGCAGGCTCGCCGCTGACTTACGGAGTGCTGCGTCCGGTGATACTTCTTGCAGCCTCAACCGAGTGGCGGCGCTCGGAGCGGCTGGACGCGGTGTTTGCTCATGAGCTGTGGCATATCCGCCGCTTTGACGCTCTGAAAAAGGGACTTCTGATACTCACGCTCTGCGTCCATTGGTTCAACCCCTTGGTCTGGGCGATGTTTATTTTGGCAAACCGCGATATAGAGCTATGCTGTGACGAAGCGGTAGTAAGCGGCATGGGTATGGAAAAGCGCCGCGCATATGCACTGATGCTTTTGGAGATGGAGGAAGCAAGAACGGGTCTTGGCGCCGTGATGAGCGGGCTGGGACAGAATGCGATAAAGCAGAGAGTCAGGAGTGTGATGAAAATGAAGAAAACAGGTGTGATATCAATAATACTGGCGGCGGCGCTGATATTGGGTGTATATGCCGTGTTCGGTACGGCAGGCTCGGCAGGGGAGGACAGCGACACAAAAAGCGGCGTGCTGCTCTTGAACCGAGGAGAGTCGGAGTCAAAGCGGGAGACAAGGCAAAGCGACAGTCAGCCGGAGAGCGTCAGAAGCTCCGGAGGAGATATTGCGCTTGTATTGCCCGGCGGATCGGCGGATAACGGCTCGAACTTCAGCCGCTACAGCAGGATACACGGCTCCGGCGGGGGAGAGGTGCGCGGGGATATGCCCTTCGGCGGCTTGCAGGAGGGCGCGCCGGTAAAGCTGAACCTTATCGGCACTTTTTACGGCAGACTGGAGTTCGGCATCTGCGACCTCGAAACGGGCGAGAAGGAATACGGCGTTATAGAGGCGGACGGCTTTTTCAACGAAACGATCGAGCTGGCCGCGCCGCGCACGGGGACGTACAGATTGTTTTGCCGTCAGTTCAGAGAGCGGGAGGACGCCTTCAGCTTCCGATACCGCTACGCGGCGAATGTCACCGCGGCGTCGGAGCTGGGCTTCACCGATGAGCAGCGAAAAGTTTGGTAACGGCATGAAAAATTCTTTCCGATGGAGGCGCCCTGCAAGGAGGCGCCTCCATCGATTTTGCGTATTGGCATTGCGCCTTCGGGAGCGATTGACAG
>JAFTDT010000025.1 GCA_017453985.1 Clostridia bacterium | reverse complement strand
ATGCTGGCGCTGATGCTGGTGCTTTCCGCGGCGGCGTTTGCCGAATACACGGAGTTTGCCGATGAAGGCACGCTTGATTCAAGATGCGTGACGGACGTGAAGATACTTTCGTCGCTGAACGTGATAAACGGCTTTAAGACAGGAGAAGCGTATAATTTTAAAGGCGGGGAGACGATCACCCGCGCACAGGCGGCAAAGATGATATATGTCGTCTATAACGGCGGCGACGACGACAGCGCCGAGGCATACAAGGGCGCGAACACCTTTTCGGACACGAAGGGTCATTGGGCGGAGGGCTATATCAACGCCTGCTACAGCATGAATATAGTCGCCGGCAGAGGCAACGGAGTCTTCGATCCCAACGCCCCCGTGACGGGCAGCGAGCTGGCGAAGATGCTGCTGGTGCTGGCGCGGTACAAGGTCAATGTCCACGGCTTCGTCGGCAGCGAGTGGGAGAAGAACGTAATGAACATGGCGAGCTTTGCCGGTCTGCTGGAGGGATATGAGTACCAGCTTTCCAAGCCCGCGCCCAGACAGTGGGCGGCTAAGATGTTCGTCAACAGTCTGTTTAATTCCTGCATGGCGGAATATATCGGGGACACGCTGACAAGCGGCTCCTACGGAGCATATGCGGAGACTGTCGAAACCGTGGGCTGGCGCTATATGCGGCTGTCCAAGGTGACGGGCTATGTCACCCGCACGGCAAATCTCGACCTCGGCATGGCGGTGTCCGGTGTCTCGGCGATGGCGGCGGGCAGCAATTACGGCGTGTATTCCGCCGGGCAGATCGGCATCCGTCGGATGCTGAAGAACGATAAGGGAGAGGATATATCCTCCGAGCTGGAGATATGCACGGTAGACCACCGCTTTGACAATTCCATGCTGGGACACGAGGTGGTCGTGCTGTACGCGGGCGAATATCTCAATTCGCGCACCCGTCTGTACGGCGTGTTCGAGACCGGAGCTACCAAGGAGTACAGCACGAGGCTGGATGAGCTTTATCTGAACAGAATGACGGGGATATTGTCCTTCGGCGGCTATTCCAGAGCGTTCGGGGGAGAGCGGCGCGAAGACCTGCTCATCTTCGGCAGCAGCGGCGGGATACTGCCGGTGTACAATGCTGCGATGCAGTTCCGGCTCTTCGACCGCACGCGCGCCGGAGAGCTGGCGGAGCTGCTGGCACAGAATGCGACATGGCCGGTCAGACTCATAGATATGGACGGAAACGGCTATGTGGATGCGGCGTTCATCACGGACAGCTATTACGGACGTGTGGAGCGCAATAACGAGAGCCGCGGGCTCTTTACCGTCAGCGGCAGCCTCTGGGACGAAAGAGCATATCTTGCCCCGACCGGCGTAAACGCCGTCAGACAGTATGCGATGTATGATGCCGAAGCCTATGCCAAGCTGAGCGGCGCGGCAAAGGTGCAACAGGGCGACGTGGTAAAGCTGACCGCGCAGGTGACGGACGGCACGCTGAGATATCTGGTCGAGCCGGTAGCAGGCGCCGAGGCGGACAGCGGGCGCGTGACATACGGATCCGGCGGCGCGCAGGATGTGCTCGGGCGCACGTATACGCTCGGCAAAAGGAGCCTCAGCGTTTCCGGCAATTATTTCGATCTGGACGGATTGGTGTCCGACAAGGCGATAGTATATTATACGGACGGCAGGTTCGTCGTGGCAGGATATCAGAAGGATTACTCGGCGGAGCGCCTGAGCGACCGCTTTGCCATCGTGATGGAAAAGGCGCAGGTCGCGGCGCAGGACAGATACGGCAATCCGATTTCCGGCAGATATGAGGATAAATTGTATATACTCGATTTGAGCGGCAGCAAGAGGATAGTGACGTATTCGGTACCTGCCGGCGTTTCCGACGCAGAGAGCTTTGCCGCCGTGCTGACGGACGGCGTGTATGAGTACGTGGAGAACAGCGACGGCAGCATATATTGCAGGCGCACGCCGGAGCGCACCAAAAACGTGACCTTCGGCGGGCTGGACGAGCGTCCGAGGCTGGATACAGTCTTCGGGACATATTCCGCGATGCGGGCGGATACGGCAAAAATATTCACCAGAGAGCGCGTGCCTGCTGGCAGGGGAGACACTGCCTTCGGCAGCTATGATTATGCCTACAGCATCAAGAGCGTGTCGCAGTTTGAAACGAACGTGACGAGCGATACCGCGCTGAAGACCGCGGCGTCCTATGCATGGACGCCGGGTTCGAGCGATACGAAAACGCTGCTTTTCGGAACGCTGCTGCTCAATGCGGAGCTTAAAGGGGTAAAGACGAGCGGAGTGGTGTTCACCACCGGCGAGCCTTATCCCACGACGATAGATAATGCAAGGCATTATCTGATCCGCGGCATCGACGGCTCGGGCAGCGAGGTGCAGCTTGATCTGGGGACCGGTGCGGCGTCATATGCGGAGAAGGGCAAGCTGTATACCACAGAGACACAGGCGGGAGTGACCCGCCTGACGGGCAGCATGCACGACGGTGCCCGCGAGGGCGGCAGCACGTGGCGCACCGCCTCGGTTGTGAGCAGCGTGACGGACGCCAAAACGCAGACAGGCGTGCTCATGCTCAGGCTCGGCAACGGCACCGTCACTCAGGCATCGACTGACCGCAATACGGTGATCGTAAAGGTGCGCAGCGGCGCCGGCGGAAGGCTGGAAACCGCCGAGGGCGAGATACGCAGCGCGGATACTTATGATTATGTGTTCCGCAATGCAGACGGAACGGTCGATCTTGCCAGATGCGTGGAGAATATGACCTATCTGAACGCCTTTGTGCTGATAAATGAGGAAAACGGCAGCGACTCCGGCTATATCAGCTATATGATAGTGGATATCGACGGCGCGGGAGTCAACGGAGCGGAGATCGAGCACTATGATAACGGCAGAGGCGGGCATACCGACAGATGCGTTTACAGCGGCGATGTCTACGCTTACGTTCCGCAGTACTGATGCGGATCGAGATAAAGCGCGGCGTCCGGGGTTTTCCGGACGCCGCATGAGCAAAAGGAGGCACGGACATGAAGCTGTATATAAAGCAAAAGGTTTTTTCGTGGAAAGACCGCTTTACCGTATGGGACGAGCAGGGCAGGGAGCGTTACTATGCCGAAGGGGAGCTTTTTTCATGGGGAAAAAAGCTGCGCCTGACGGACGCCGACGGCAACGAAACGGCGTATATCGAGCAGGAGGTGCTGCGCTGGCGTCCGCGTTTTCACGTATTCATCGGCGGCGAGGAGGTCGCAGAAATCGTCAAATACGGCTTTCTCCATCCCAGCTATGCGATAGAAGGTCCCGGCTGGACGGCGGAGGGCAGCTTTTTGGAACACTACTATACCGTCACCGAGGCAAATGACCGCATAGTAGCGGAAATACATAAGCAGTGGATGACATGGGGCGACTGCTATGAAATAGATGTGTATGACGACCGTGATGAGCTTTTGGCGCTGACAACGGTGCTGGTGATAGACTGCGTGATGGCGATGCAGAGCAATAATTAAGCACGGCGCGAAATCTGTCGCGCATAAGTTTGACTGCGGGACTTGACATGGACGAAGGATAATGTTATTATAATTAGGCAGTCAAATATCGCGGGGTAGAGCAGTTCGGTAGCTCGTCGGGCTCATAACCCGGAGGTCGGAGGTTCAAGTCCTCTCCCCGCAACCATAAAACAGCCGTTTTCTTGATGAAAACGGCGGTTTTTATAACTTTTTCGGGCACTTAACGAGTTGCTAACTGCTTTTGACCACATACATTCCACAGACAGAATATCTCATATTTTAGCCAGCTTTTGTCTTCCAATCTGAATTAAATCGCT
>JAFTDT010000024.1 GCA_017453985.1 Clostridia bacterium | reverse complement strand
CATCGGACTGGTATTCGGTCTGTGCAGACATCTGATAAAGGACTGCGGCTATCTTGGGCTGGCGTTCGCTCACGGACTGTATGACTTTTTGATAGCTTTGGTAAGGATTTTTATAGTTAAATAGGCAGTAAAAAGCGGGCTGCACAGCCCGCTTGATTTATATCCGCGCTTACGCCTGCGGAGGCTCCTCCGCGGGCGTATTTTCATCCTCCGGCGTATCCGCGTCGTCAAGCCTTTTTGCCGAAGCGGACGAACCGAGCGTCTGATAATCGCCGAAGATGATGTTATATTTCTTTTTGTTTATCTCGTCCACCACATACTCCTCCGCAAAGGTCGCGGGATTTACAAATAAATTCCAGCGCGTTACGAGGTCGGCGTTGGCGCGCGCAGAGGAGGGAGAGGCGCTGGTGGCAAACACCATCGCGTCGCCCGCCTCATCCAGCACGCAGGGATAGCAATGCACCTTGCCGAAGCGGGCAGCCTCGATCCACAGTATATAGATATCCTCCTTTTTGTGCCGCGCCTGATAATAGCTCGTCGCCATGGAATGCCCGAAGAATATCGCCTTAAAGCTACGCGAGGTCTTGGCGCTGTTCACCAATGCCGGAGTAAAATACTTCATAAATGCAGCTCCTTCACAAATGTCGTTAGTTTACCTATATTTTATATCTCTTGTCATGAAAAGTAAACAGGGATAATATCCTTTTTTATGAATAAAGCTTAAAATAAACGGGTGCGCGGCGTGCACACCCGGGTGAAAAACAGTCCGTCTCAGAGAGCGAGCTCCTTGCGGCAATGGTCGCAGATATTTTTGTTCTTGAAAACGGATATCTTTTTTCCGCTGCCGCAGAAGATGCAGTTCGGCTCGTGCTTTCTCAATACGATGGCAGCGCCCTCGGTGTAGATCTCCAGAGGATCGCCGCATTCGATGGAGAGACTGCGCCGCAGCTCTATCGGCAGGGTCACGCGTCCCAAAACGTCAACATTTCTAATAATACCGGTAGCTTTCATGGCAATCCTCCGAAAAAATAGATACGAATTATTTTATATCATTTATGGGGAAATATGTCAACAAAAAATGGCATAAAATCAAAAAAATCGACAAGCAAGGGAGGAAAGAGCATGCTGATGTCGGTCGTTATCTGCGTGCTGATGGCGGCAGCGTTTATCTTTGGCGCCGCAAATGGGCGGATGGAGGCGGTTTCCGCCGCCTCGGTGTCCGGCGCAGCGGAGGCGGTGGCATTGCTGCTGCGCATCGGCGGCAATATCTGCCTGTGGTCGGCGCTGATGGAGGTGATGCAGCGCAGCGGGCTGGCGGCGGCGGTCGCAAGACTGCTTTCGCCGCTGATAAAAATTATCTTCGGCGGATATGCCGAGGATGCGGAGGCGCGGGAGGCGATATCGCAGAATATGGCGGCGAATTTGCTGGGGTTGGGCAGCGCCGCGACGCCGGCAGGACTCAGGGCGGCGGCAAGACTCAGCGAGCTTTCCCGCCGGCGGGGAGAAAAGCCGCACGGAGCATATCTGCTCATCGCTCTCAACACTGCATCCGTGCAGCTTTTGCCAACGACGGTGGCGGCGGTAAGATCGGGGCTTGGAAGCGCGGCGCCGTATGATATCCTGCCGGCGGTGTGGCTGACGAGCGCCGTTTCCGCAGCGGCGGCAGTGCTGGCGGTAAAAGCGTTCAGAGGCGCGGAAAAGCGATGACGGCGTATATAGTTCCGGCATTGATCCTGTTTATCGCCGCCTTCGGCGCGTATAAAAGGACGGATATATACGCGGCGCTGACGGAAGGAGCACGGGCGGGAATGAAGGTGTGCGCGTCGATATTTCCTGCGGTGCTGATAATGCTGACGGCGATATCCATGGTGCGGGCGAGCGGGGCGATAGAAACGCTGGCAGGCGTTTGCGCGCCGCTGCTAAGGCGCATAGGCATACCGGAGGAGTGCCTGCCGCTGGTGCTGCTGCGCCCGTTTTCCGGCAGCGGCGCGCTCTCGGTGGGCAGCGAGGTGATACGGGATGCGGGCGCGGACAGCCTGACCGGAAGGATCGCCGCCGTGATGCTCGGCTCCAGTGAGACCAGCTTTTACACCATAGCGGTGTATTCAGCTTATCTGAAGCTGAAGGACACGGGCTGCACGCTCAAGGCGGCGATGCTTGCGGATGCGGCGGCTTTTATCATGTCGGGAGTCGCCGTGCGGCTGCTGATGAAGTAGAGGGTATGTCCGGAAAATGTGCCGAGCATATTACATATTGTTTATTTCTCATGGGAAATTCAAACAAATATATTGAAATGCAGCGGGGCGATAGTGTATGATATAGGTAAAATAAAAAACAGGGAGGTCAGCACATGTACGATATCCTGATAAAGAACGGAAAAGTGATAGACGGCACGGGCAGCGACGCCTACGCCGCCGACGTGGCGGTAAAGGACGGGAAGATAGTGAAGATAGGCGAGCTTGCGGACGCGCAGGCGGCGCAGGTAATTGACGCCGCTGGCAGGTTCGTCACCCCCGGCTTCATCGACATGCATTCGCACGGAGACTGCTCGGCGCCGGCTTTCCCGGAGATGGAGAGCGCCATAAATCAGGGAATTACGACCATCTTCGCCGGACATTGCGGCATGGGTGCGGTGCCGGTGGGGAAGTACTGGAACTTCAATTTTTACGAGTCGCCCGCTTTTGACAGGGCGTTCCCGCCTCCCATCGGCGGGCATCAGCCGGTGTGGAGCGAGTATATCGAGACGGAAAAGCTCCGTCCGCATTACAAAGAGGTGTTTGGCGTGGACATAGACTGGGACAACATGGACACCTTCTTTGAGCATATGGAAAAGGCGGGCATGGGCATAAATCTTGTCTGCGTCGCAGCGCATGGGCTGATACGCCAGCAGGTCATGGGCAAGGACGCCGAGAGAGAGGCGACGGCGGCGGAGATAGAGGAGATGAAAAAGCTTGTCCACGACGCGATGAAGGGCGGCGCATGGGGCATGTCTCTGGGGCTTGACTACCGCCCCGGCGTATTTGCCTCGCATGAAGAGCTGGTCGAGCTGACCAAGTGCCTGAAGCCCTACGGCGGTACGCTGACCACACATTGCCAGCGTCGGGATTTCCGCTACGGCGTGACCAAAAAGCAGTATTACATCAACGGCATAAAAGAGGTATGCGAGATCGCCAAGGAGGCGGGTGTACATCTGCACATCAGCCACATCGTCAAGGGATACGACGTTGCGCCGCCTGACAATCGCATGCTGGAGGCTGCGGCAAGGGCGACGGTAGACGTGATAAACGACTACCGTGCGCAGGGCGTGCATATCACATGGGACGTGCTGCCGCCGATGGTGGACGGCGCGGTGTTCTATTTTCCGCAGCTCATACACCGCATGCGTCCGTATCTGGACGAATGCGGCGGCATAACTCCGTTTTTGGAGAGGCTGAAGATCGGCTCCTACAAGGCAGATCTGATCAAGCGCATGAAGGTGGGACAGCACGCCTCTAAATGCTGGGCGACGACGCTCGACCCGGTATCCGATCCGGATTGGGACAAGCGATTTAAGATAACGAGATGCACCAACAAGGCGTATGAGGGAAGGACGATACGCGAGATCGCAGAGGAGAGCGGCAAGCATTTTGTGGATGTCATCTTCGATATCGTGGAGCAGGATCCGCAGACCTGCTGCGGTCCCGCCGGCAACGGGCTCATCCCGCGCGTGTACTCCGTTGACAACGAGTTTTTCATGAAGCAGGAGGATAGCTGCATTGGACTCGATGACGGCGTCTATAATATGGATTCTACGGTATCCCTGCCGGATATGCCGTTGGAGTGCGGCAGTCCGGAGACCTACTGCGGCATCGTGCGTTTTTTGGTCAGAGACACCTTCCCGCGCTTTGAGGACGCGGTGCGCCGCGTGACCGGCAATGCCGCTGCGGCGCTGGGACTGCGCGGCAGGGGACTTCTGCGCGAGGGATATGCGGCAGACATCGTCGTGGTGGACAGGGAAAATCTCGACCCCAATCTTGACGTGGCTGACCCGCGGCAGGTGGTGAAGGGACTCGATTACGTTATAGTAAACGGCAAGGTCGCCGCCGAGCGCGGCAGACAGCTCCACGCCGCCTCCGGCAAGCCGATACGGCTGACGGAAAATAAATAAGCAGAGAACAAAAAATCACCCTTCCGCGCTGCGCGGGAGGGTGATCTTTTAAACTGTAAAGGCCGCTCAGAGCGCCGCCTTTGCCTTTTCCACCAGAGTGGTGAAGGCGGCAGGATCGGCGATAGCGATCTCGCTGAGCATCTTGCGGTTGAGCTGGATGTCAGCCTTCTTCAGCCCGTTGATAAAGCGGGAATAGTTGATATCGTTCTGCTTGCACGCGGCGGAGATACGGGTGATCCACAGCTTGCGGAAGTCGCGCTTTTTCAGTCTGCGGCTGACATAAGCGTACTTCAGGGACTTCATTACCTGCTCGTTGGCTACTTTAAAGTGGTTCTTTTTATTGCCCCAATAGCCCTTGGCCATTTTGATTATCTTTTTTCTTCTTTTGCGCGTCATCATAGCGCCCTTAACTCTTGCCATAGCTTAAAACCCTCCTTTTCTCTGCCGGTGATTATTTATACGGGATCAGACGCTTGAGCTGCGCTACATTGGTCTGATCCGCATAAGCGGCCTTGCGGAGTCCGCGTTTTCTCTTGGTGCTCATCTTCGTCAGGATATGACGGCGATTCATCTTGGCGCGCTTGATCTTTCCGCTCTTGGTAGTGGAAAATCTTTTCTTTGCGCCGGTATGTGTTTTGATCTTCGGCATAATTTGTTGCTCCTTCCTAAAACCTTAAAAAAATGATCATTTGTTTTTTACGGGAGCCAAAAACATAAGCATTTGGCGACCCTCCAGCTTGGCGGGCTTTTCCACCGTGCCGTATTCCTTCAGAGCTTCGGCAAAGCGATCCATAACCCCCTGACCGATCTCGGTATGAGCCATCTCTCTGCCGCGAAAGCGGATGGATGCCTTCACCTTGTCGCCGGAGGTAAGAAACTTTTGAGCGCTTCTGACCCGGACATCAAAATCATGTACGTCGATCTTGGCAGAAAGGCGCACTTCCTTAATATCGACGATCTTCTGGTTTTTGCGGGCTTCCTTTTCCTTCTTCGCCTGCTCAAACCGAAACTTGCCGTAATCCATGATACGGCAGACAGGGGGCTCGGCCTTCGGCGCGATCTTGACCAGATCCAGTCCGCGGTCGATCGCGGTTTCCATGGCCTGCTCGATGCTCATGATACCGAGCTGGGTACCGTCGCTGTCTACAAGCCTTACCTCTTTGTCCAGTATTTCTTCATTAATCTGATGTTCCTGAGCGATGACTCTGACACCTCCCGTAAAATTAAAAACGGACGGCAAGCGCCGCCCAACAGACATAAAAATACCGCAGGTATCTTTAAAATCTTGACCTCTTCTCAATGGATGGAGGTGAGGGCGGCATGCCCTGCTTTATTTTGCGGTAACAGTATATCAGGTATTTTCCGGTTTGTCAATGATTTTTCGTCGAGAAAACATGCGCAGGTTGATATTGATTTTATCATCAAAAGCGTATATACTAAAAGCAGGAGAAAATTATCCCGGAGGAATGGAATATGGATGAATACGGAAATGATTTTATAGTCCTTACGGACGAGGACGGCAACGAGGTAGAGCTGGAGCATATGGACACGGTCGAATACAACGGCGAGGTCTATATGGCGTTCATTCCGGCGGAGATGAGCCTTGAGGAAAGCTGCGAGCTCATCATAATGAAGGTGGAGGAGCAGGAGGACGGCGAGGAGATGCTGGTTACGCTCGACGATGAGGACGAGCTGGACGAGATGTTTCAGATATTCTCCGAGCGTCTGGAGGAGGCTTTTGAGGAAGAAGAGGACGAGGACGTAAAGGAAGGCTACTGAGCACATGGCTCAGGCGGCGGCAGGCCGCGTGTGATGGGGTGCGGATCTCATTATTTAACCTACAAGTGTTATTCGGGATTGCGGAGTTCATGCCCCGTTGGCAGACCTCCTGCTCCTTGGGGGCGGAAGTTGGGAGCCGATAAAAGGCATGACAGCTTGCCCACCTGCTAAGCGGGTTATTTAACACATCCGCTCCCCATCATGCGCGGTCTGCTTTTGCGTCTGCGCATGTTCGGAGGGACAGATATGGCAAAAACAGAGCTTAACCCCGGCGCGCTGCTTTCGCCGCTGCCGGCGGTGCTGGTGAGCTGCGGCAGCGCAGAGGAGCATAATGTGTTCACCGTCGCATGGACGGGTATACTCTGCTCGCACCCGCCAAAAACGTATGTTTCGATAAGACCGGAGAGGCATTCCCACGGCATGATCAGCCGTGCGCGGGAGTTTGTTATCAATATCCCGCCGGCTGCGCTTGCGCGTGCGGTCGATCTGTGCGGGGTAAAATCCGGCAGGGATGGCGATAAATTTGCGCTGGCGGGGCTGACCGCGGAGGAGAGCCGCCGGGTATCGGCGCCGTCTGTGGCGGAGTGCCCGATAAGCATAGAATGCCGCGTGACGGACATCGTTCCGCTCGGCAGCCATGACATGTTCATGGCGGATATAGCCGCGGTGTGCGTTGACGAGGCTTTGATGGACAAAAACGGGAAGCTGGAGATAGAGCGGTGCAGCCCGCTGGCATATGCGCACGGTACATATTACCGCTTGGGAGAGGCGCTGGGAACCTTCGGCTTTTCCGTCAGGAAAAAGCCGCCGCAGGTCGGCGGCGGGCGGCGCAGCGTTAGGAAAAATCAAAGAAAAAGATAGGGTTGCCGCACCTGCGGACAAGCTTTTCCAGCTCGGCAAAGCTCATCAGCACGCTTTTGGCATTGTCTCCCGGGTGCATGGCGAGCAGCGGCTCGTCCTTGAGCGAGAGGTCAAAGACGACCTCCACCTCGCGGGCGCGGTCATTTATCACGCCCAGCACGCTGACGCTGCCCGGGCGCTCGCCCAGCTTTTCCAGCAGGCGCGCCTCGCTGGCAAAGCAGAGGCGCGAGGTGCCCATCGCCGCGCGCAGCGCCTTGAGATCGACGTTCTTTTCAAACGGACACATGACGAGGATAAAGCGGCTCTCGTTTCTGGTCGTGACGAGCAGGTTTTTGCAGACGCGCGCGCCGAAGGTGAGTCCCATGCTTATCCTGTCTCCGGCGGAGGCGATCGGCGCGTGCTCGCGGCATTCGAAAACGACGCCGGACTGCTCGAGCGCGGACAGGATATTCTTCGTGATCTCAGTCGTCATGCGAGAAACACCCTGACGACGACAGCCCAAAACAGCACCCAGACGATATACGTGCCGGACGCGATGAGCAGGGTATATATATAGAGCTTGGGATCGGCGCCGCCCTCCATCGGTCTTGCGTACTTGACGCGGAGCTTGCGATAGGCAAAAAAGGCGACAAGCAGCGGAGCGCCGTAAAAGACGATATCAAACAGAGTCATCCATAAGTTTTGCACAAACATCACCCAAATATAAATATAGCACAATCCGACGCATGAAATCAATGCCATGCTTGCGCGGATCCTCGGAGAACGGGGAGGGAACGGACAGTGGAAGAAAAATACATGAAAATTGCGCTCGAGGAGGCAAGGATGGCGGAGGCGCAGGGCGAGGTGCCGGTCGGCTGCGTCATAGTGTGCGGCGGCCGCGTCGTCGGGCGCGGGCATAATCTGCGGGAGAGCCGCCGGAATGCGCTGCTGCACGCGGAGATTATCGCCATAAACGAAGCCTGCGAGACCTTGGGCTCGTGGCGGCTCGGCGGCTGCGAGCTGTATGTTACGCTGGAGCCGTGTCCGATGTGCGCAGGCGCGATAATAAACGCCCGCATAGACACGGTGGTCTACGGGGCGTCCGATACGACCTTCGGCGCCTGCGGAGGTGTGATGAATTTGTTTGAGGAGGCGTTCGGCATGCGTCCGCGGCTGTACGGTGGAGTGCTGCGGCAGGAGTGCGAAAGCCTTATGAAGGATTTTTTCCGTGGGCTGAGAAGCGGCGAAAAAGCACCTGCGGAGGGCT
>JAFTDT010000023.1 GCA_017453985.1 Clostridia bacterium | reverse complement strand
CCGTAGTCGGCATTGTAGGAAAATCCAAAAGTTTAGATTTTCCCACAATGCTTATCTTTTGGTCTTTGGTTCGGAATAGTGTAGTGCTGGCGGTCTATCTCTTGTTTTCGGTTGCTTGCTTCCTTACCGTACATGAGCATTCACTCAAGGGTCTTATTATGATGAAGGAGTCGCTGAACCGCGAAAAGGATCGCGCGGATATCGCGTCGATCAGGGAGTTTTTGCAACGCCAGAACGAACGCTGACCTTTGCGGGCGGAGGCTCCTTGTCAAAATGAAAAGCTGTTCTGTCCCTGCTTGACTGTCCCATCGGCTTGCAGTACAATTATCCCGGCAAATATATATTCACGGAGGCGGGCATGATACTGATCATCGAAGGCGCGGCAATGTGCTTCTTTCTATTGATAGTTTGCGTTATCGGCATCTCTTATGACGGTCCTGTGGGATTGGTGTGCTTTTACGAAAAAGACGTCCAGGAGCGCGCTGTCGAATTAGGACTGACGACAAGGGATAAAGTCCGGAAACGCTCGATAGCGGCTGCTGCCGCGGTGACCTTGCCCATGACTGTCGCAATTCCCTATATGGTGTACGGCATTAACGGGGCGGCAGGCTTTCGTCAGGGATTTATTCAAATGGCAATCATCGCAACGATCGCCAATATATTTGACCGCGTTTTTATCGATTGGTATTGGGTCGGCAAAACAAACGCTTGGACTATCCCCGGCACCGAAGATTTGAAGCCGTATATTCCCAAGAATACTTTGATCAAAAAATGGGTTGGCACGCTTGTCGTGCACCCGCTGGTCTTTGCTTTGATTGCATGGGCGATGGATATTTTTGGCAAGTGAGCAGGATTGCAAACGAGATATCCGGTATAATTATAATTGTATTTATGTAAAGCGGAAGGAGGATGCTTGATATGGGAAAGGAAAGATGTCGCTGCTGTGGCATGGAAGACCAAAAGCGCGATCACGTTTTTGTTGAGCTGGCTGACGGCAGCATGATCTGCGGAGAGTGCGCAGGTCGTGTCCGCATCCTATATCCCAAGAGCTTTACTTGGGTAAATGTCTATTATTCCGGCGATACCGATGACGATTATGCTTCCGACGAGGATACCCGCTGGATCGATCCGCTCTCTGACATTTCCTTTGAGGCATTCCAGACCGCGCTCAAAAGAGCAGACGAGGAGCGGATCGCCCGAAAATCACGCTACGGCGAAAGTAAGGCATATTTCAATGTGGACGAGATCAGCCGTGTGATCAAATACCCCGGCAAAGGAAGAAAAGTGGCAACCGATGAATATGTCGTCACCGGCACGGTGCTGCTGGGCACGGTGGACAGTACGGGCGTCATCAGCGTCGCACGAAAGGAAAAGACCTTCACCAAAGACATCAAGCGCGTTGAGACGCCCCATGCCAACAGCAGCGTAATGGAAAACGCTGCATTTATTTCAGAGGGCTGCTGCGGCGGGCTGATCCTGGACGGCGACGCGCCATATATCTATCCCGGCGATATTCTTGCCATTGACTGAGGGGGTATGGAGGAGCTATGTCTGTAAATAAAATAGAAGAATTCCGCCAGGATATGGGTTCCTGCGCCATCTGCGGGCGTATTGCATACAATGTTTACGGCGGCGGCGCAATGAAGCTGAAGGATGGCTCAAACTTATGCGGATGCTGCGTAAGAAGAGTGCGCTTTCTTTACCCCGTTCAAAAGCCGCAGTTCAAAAAGGGCATGTTTGTCCGGGACGATCCTCTTTCCAGCCTGACAGCAAGCGAGGTGCGTGCCGCAATGGAGCAGGCATGGGAAAAGCTGGAGGCGCTGCGGGAGCAGTATGCGTTCCACAACGCCGTGTTCCGCGTGGACTCCTTCTCTGCGGAAAAGCAAGGTCTGTTCAAGGCGCCGAAGAATTCTTTTTCCGGCTATGTCTTATACGGGAAATTCAACCTCAGCGAGATGGTGAAGCTGATGCATGGCAATGAGGTGACAGAGATCACGCTGGATGATATCGATGACCTCTATCCGCCCGGTCGCCCGGGTGAAGCCGGATACTCAAGTGTGCTGTACGCCGTGCAAAAGGGACTCCATGCCCTGCCGGGCGATCTGATCGTAAAGGATTGAGCCCCATCGGCAGAGGCGGCTTTCATCTGTCCCGGCAAGGTGCTTTCCCGTATTTTATCCTCAGCAACAGCAAACATCGGATTTTGCCCCTCAACATCCGGAGCAGGACAGCAAAGCAGGCGTGACCGCAATGGTCACGCCTGCTGCATAATCTTGCTGCCTGAAATGCTCTGCCTCAAAGCAGCTTCCTTATGAAGTGCCGCTTGATGGGCGCTTTTTCGGCAAAGCTGCCTTCGCTGAATAGCGGAGGCGGCTTTTTTTATTTCACATCCTTCATTGTCAGGCTGATACGCCCGCGGCGCTCATCCACCTCCAGCACCGCTACCTTCACCACGTCTCCGACGGAGACTGCCTCGGACGGGTGGCGGATAAAGCGGTCGCACACCTGCGAGATATGTACCAGCCCGTCCTGATGGACGCCGATATCCACGAACACGCCGAAATCTATCACGTTGCGCACCGTGCCGTTCAGCGTCATGCCGGGGCGTAGGTCCTTTATCGAAAGCACATCCGTCCGCAGTATCGGCTTCGGCAGCTCGTCGCGCGGGTCGCGCCCGGGGCGTGCCAGCTCCGCCGCAATATCGCGCAGCGTCGGCACGCCCACGCCGCACTGCTGCGCCGCCTCGCTCTCGCCATATGCCGCCAGCCTCTCCGGCAGGGCTGCCATCTCCGGCTTGCCTGCGTCCTTGAGGTCTATCCCCAGCAGCTCCGCCAGCTTTTTTGCCGCCTCGTAGCTTTCCGGATGCACGCCGGTGTTATCCAGCACCTGCCGGCTCTCCGGCACACGCAGAAAGCCCGCGCACTGCTCGAACGCCTTCGGTCCGAGCTTTGGCACCTTCTTTATCTGCGCACGGGAGGTGAAGGCGCCGTTTTCCTCGCGGTAAGCGACGATATTTTTCGCCGTTGCCGCCGTCAGTCCGGCGACCTGCCGCAGCAGCGGCGCGGAGGCTGTGTTGACGTCCACGCCCACCGCGTTCACGCAGCTCTCCACCACGCCGCCCAGAGCCTCGTCCAGCTCCTTTTCAGGCATGTCGTGCTGGTACTGCCCCACGCCGATAGCCTTGGGGTCTATCTTCACCAGCTCCGCCAGCGGGTCCTGCAGCCTGCGCGCTATCGACACCGCCGAGCGCAGATTGACGTCGAACTGCGGAAACTCCTCCGCCGCAAGCTTGGAGGCGGAATATACCGAGGCGCCCGCCTCGTTCACTATCATGTACGAAACGTCCGCCTCCAGCCCGCGTATCATCTCCGCCGTCATCGCCTCCGTCTCCCGCGAGGCGGTGCCGTTGCCGATGGCGATATGCCGCACGCCGTGCCTGCGTATCATCTGCGCGAGCTTGGCAATCGCCTCATTTTTCTGCCGCTCACCAAAGGTCGGGTAGACCACGGCGGTGTCCAGCACCTTGCCGGTTGGGTCAACCACTGCGGCTTTACAGCCGTGGCTGTATCCGGGATCCAGCCCCAGAGTATACGCGCCCTTGACCGGCGGCTGCATCAGCAGCGGGCGCAGATTGAGTGCGAAATTATGTATCGCCTGTCTGTTCGCCATATCCGTCAGCGAGGAGCGCACCTCGCGCTCCATGCTCGGCTCTATCAGGCGGTCATAGCTGTCCGCACAGACGGATTTCATAAACTCCATCGCCGATGTGCCGGGCATGACCGCGTGCCGACGTATTATTTGCAGCGTTTCTTCTCTGTCCACGCTGATCTTTACCTTCAAAAACTCCTCTTTTTCCCCGCGGTTCAGCGCCAATATCTGATGGCTTTGCAGCTTTGACACGGGCTGCGTGAACTCGTAATACAGGCGGTAGACGGAGTCCTTTTCCGCATCGGCGGCAGCCGAGGTCAGCACCGCCCGGCGCTGCATCAGCGCGCGCAGCCGCTTGCGCAGCTCGGCGTCGTCGGATATGCGCTCGGCAAGGATATCCGAGGCGCCTGCCAGCGCCGCCTCCGCCGTCTCCACGCCGCGCTGCGGGTCGATGTAAGCCTCCGCCAGCGCCTCCGGCGAGGGCATGTCGCGCCGCTGCGCCCATATTGCGTCCGCCAGCGGCTCCAGCCCCTGCTCCTTGGCTATCGTTGCCCGCGTGCGGCGCTTGGGCTTATAAGGTCTGTAAAGGTCTTCGACCTCCGCCAGCGTCGCCGCCTCGTCTATCATCTGCGCCAGCTCCGGAGTGAGCTTTTCCTGCGCCTCTATCGAGGCTTTTACCTCCTCCTTGCGCTGCGCCAGTCCGCGCAGATATCTGAGCCGCGTCTCCAGCGTGCGCAGCGCGGTATCGTCCATGCTGCCGTGCTGTTCCTTGCGGTAGCGCGCAATGAAGGGGATTGTGTTCCCCTCGTCGAGCAGCTTTATCACGTTTTCAACATGCTCCTGCCGGCATGAAAGCTCCTGTGCGAGTAGCTGTGTGATGCTCTGCATATGATTTCTCCTTCTACCACGTAATACTCTGCTAAAATATCATTTTTTGCGCCGAAAATCAAGATTTTTATCTCCCTTTGCGGGCGGCGTCATGTGAAAAGGTGCACCTTTTGCCCGTCAAAGCAAGCGCAATCGAAAAAACCGAATCGGGTTGGCGCGAAAAAAAGAAAAAGCCGCTTGTACGACTTTTCCCTTCGATGCAACTGAAAATCGAAAATGTAAGAGCAATGATTGCAAAGCAAAAATCCTGCCGCTTGCGCGACAGGATTTTTGCTTTGGAGGCGCCGACCAGATTTGAACTGGTGATCAGAGTTTTGCAGACTCGCGCCTTACCCCTTGGCTACGGCGCCTTGTAATATGGCAGGAGTCATGCAACTCCTGCCAATTAATTGGAGCGGATTACGAGGCT
>JAFTDT010000022.1 GCA_017453985.1 Clostridia bacterium | reverse complement strand
TCCGGATATATTGCGCAGAATATGCAGTTAAGATACACGGAAAAGCAGCAGATACTTGAGCAGCCCGATCCACGCAAGTGCCTTGCTGTCACAATAAAGCTGCTGACACAGGAGATCGACGTCATGACCCTCGAACAGGAAATACAGGAGAAGGTCAAGGATCAGCTCGACAAAAACCAGCGCGATTATTATCTGCGCGAGCAGATAAAGATAATAAATGAGGAACTCGGAGAGGGCGAAGACTCCTTTGCCGAGGCGCAGCAGTATATCCAGCGAATACAAAGCGCAGAGCTTCCGGATGAGGTCAGGGAAAAGCTTTTGAAGGAAGCCTCGCGCATGCAGAAGATGCAGAGCTTTTCGCCGGAAAGCGCAGTAAGCCGCACCTATCTCGACGTTTGTCTCGATCTGCCTTGGAACAAGTTTGCCGCTGAAAATCTCGATATTAAAAAAGCACAGCGCATACTCGACCGAGACCATTACGGCATGGAAAAAGTGAAGGAGCGCATATTGGAGCTATTTGCAGTAAAGAAACGCACAGGCGGCGTCAAAGGGCAGATAATCTGTCTTGCAGGACCTCCGGGCGTAGGCAAGACCTCCGTTGCTCGCTCTATTGCGAGCTGTATGGGACGGGATTATGCCAGATTGTCGCTGGGCGGCGTGCGTGATGAGGCGGAAATTCGCGGGCACAGAAAGACCTACATAGGCGCCATGCCCGGACGTATCATAAACGCGCTTAGGCAGGCAGGCTCAAGAAATTGCCTCATACTCATAGACGAGATAGACAAACTTGGCAGCGACTATAAGGGCGATCCCGCTTCGGCACTTCTGGAGGTCTTTGATACCGAGCAGAACGTGGCGTTTCGCGATCATTTTGTCGAGCTGCCGTTCGACCTGTCGGATGTGCTGTTTGTAACCACTGCCAACAATCCGGACGCGATCCCGCGTCCGTTGCTGGATCGAAGGGAGCGTATTCAGCTCAACAGCTATACGGACGAGGAAAAGCTGGAGATCGCCAAGCGGCATTTGCTGCCAAAACAGCTCAAAAAGCACGGACTGCAAAAAGCCGATATCAGGCTCGGAGACGCCGTGCTGCGCGAGATAATCGCCAGATATACGCGCGAATCCGGCGTCCGCACGCTGGAACGCGAGCTGGCAAAGCTCTGCCGCAAGGCGGCGAAATATATGGAGGATTCCGGCGAGGATTTTCTTGCCCTGTCGCATGAAACTCTTCCGGAATATCTAGGCGCGCCTAAATATCTGCAAAGCAAGCCTGATAAGCTGCCGGAATGCGGTGTGGTAAACGGACTGGCGTGGACCAGTGTGGGCGGCGAGCTTCTTGAAGTAGAGGCTATGGCGGTGAGCGGCACGGGCAAGCTGAGCATAACCGGAAATCTCGGGGACGTGATGAAGGAGTCTGTGCAGGCGGCACTGACATATATCCGCAGCAGAAGCGCGGTCTTGGGCTTGGCGGACGGATTTTACGCACAGAAGGATGTACATATCCATTTT
The DNA here is from genome assembly GCA_017453985.1 of Clostridia bacterium. Taxonomy (GTDB): domain Bacteria; phylum Bacillota; class Clostridia; order Oscillospirales; family Butyricicoccaceae; genus RGIG3726. Next base: position 1,715 of record JAFTDT010000022.1, on the reverse strand, counting down.
CCGGAGGGAGCTACGCCCAAGGACGGTCCCTCGGCGGGAATAACCGCTGCGACGGCGTTGCTTTCCGCCTTTACGGGGCTGTCCGTGCCCAAAAATATCGCTATGACGGGTGAAATAACCCTGCGGGGCAGGGTGCTGCCCATTGGCGGACTGAAGGAAAAAACCATGGCGGCATTCAGAAACAGGATCGGCACAGTCATTCTGCCGGAAGAAAACCGTCCCGATCTGGAGGAAATCGATCAATCCGTGCGCAAAAAGCTCAACTTTGTTTTCGTATCCCATATGGATGAGGTCGTGCACGAGGTCTTCGGAGATAAGCTGGAGCAGCCGCAGAACGAGCCAAATGCGCTTCCGCCCGCCGTGCTTGCGCAAAAGGGCGAGTCAAGAACGCATATAAGGCGCTGAGATAACATGCTTGACATAACAAAAACAAAGTTCATACGCAGCGCCGCATCGGAAAAGGATTTTCCCGACGGAAGCTTTCCGCGGCTGGTTTTTGTCGGTCGCTCCAACGTGGGAAAATCCTCCACGATAAACGCGCTGCTGGCAAAGCCCGGCTTTGCGCGCACCAGTTCCGTCCCGGGGAAGACGGTATTCGTCAATTTGTTTATGATCGACGAGCAGGCGTGGCTGGTCGATCTGCCGGGATACGGCTATGCAAAAACGTCGAAGGCAGAGCAGCAGCGGTATTCCGCGCTTATCGAATCTTATTTGTCGCGCGACAGGAAAAGCATATCCCGCATGTATATGGTGGTCGACGCCAGACACAAGCCGACGCAGCTTGACCGCGTGATGGCGGACTGGATACGCTCGTTTTCCATACCGTATACCGTTATCGCGAACAAGCTGGATAAGCTTAAAAAGAGCGAAATAGAGCCCAATCTTGCCCGCATACGCAGCGAGCTTTGCCTGCCTGATGATGTAAAGCTTATCGCCTTTTCAGCGCAGAAGCTGACGGGCAGAGATGAGCTGCTCAGAGACGTACTGGACGCATCGCTCGGCGCAGGACGCTGCAGCGAGTAATTTTGTCAGAGGAGCGTGGATTTTATTAAAGATATCAGATCGTATTTGATAACAATTCCCGCCGTGCTTATAGCCTTGACCTTTCACGAGCTGGCGCATGGGTTTGCCGCATACAAGCTGGGGGACAACACCGCAAAAAATGCCGGAAGGCTGACCTTTAATCCCATTTCGCATATTGACATACTCGGGCTCATATGCATGATATTCGTCGGAATCGGCTGGGCAAAGCCGGTGCCTGTCAGCCCGTATAACTTCAAGATAAGAAACAAGAAGCTGGGAATGGCGGCGGTGGCGCTGGCAGGACCGATGGCGAATTTCATACTGGCATTTTTGACGATGTTTATAGCGGCCTTTATTCGTATAAACTCGAGCAACTTATTTTTAGGAGCCTTCTCGGAGTTTCTTTTAAGACTTTCCGGGCTGAATGTGGGACTCGGTACCTTCAATTTGCTGCCGATACCGCCGCTGGATGGCTCAAAGGTGATAATGCCGCTGATACCAAACCGCATACTTGCATATGTGTTCAAATATGAGCCGTATATCCGCTTTGTGCTGCTTGCGCTGCTGCTGAGCAATTTGCTTGACCCGTATATTTCAGAAGCCGTTAATTTCTCTTTTTTGCAGATAGCGAAGGGAGTTGGCGGAATATTGGGCGTAAAGGTCGTGTCGTGATGGACAGAGAGCAGATAACC
>JAFTDT010000021.1 GCA_017453985.1 Clostridia bacterium | reverse complement strand
TCATGCGTCTGCTCCTTCAGGCATGGAAGAATTGATCCGCGGCAGAGTGATCTGACAGAGCAACTCGCAAAGCACAATCACAAGCACAAGACCCGAGCGGGGGAGCGGGATTCGCTCCCGCCCCCTCGCTCAAGTCCCAAACCAATTTATTTTACCGAAAAAGGATACCCTCTGCGGAGGGTATCCTTTTCATATTCATATAGAGGCATTAATATTAAAAAAATCAGGCATACTGCGATTTAAGCCGCGGCGCGCCGTTGCAGTTTTTTCAAAGCAGGACGATAAATTTATTCAGGGCGGCTGGTTGAGCCGCCCTGAATTCATCTCTGCCGGAGGCAAATCATCTAAAATAATCCACGCCGCCTTCGAACAGGGGCTGGAGCTTGTTTCCGGAGATATTCTTCGCCACATGCACGCCGGCGCGCTCGCTGTGCCCCATCTTGCCCAGCACTCTGCCGTCGGGGCTGGTAATTCCCTCTATCGCCAGCACGCTGCCGTTGATATTCACATCGCTGTCCATGCTCACCGCACCGTCCGCCGTACAGTATTGGAATGCGATCTGACCATTTTCGATCAGCCGCCTGAGCATCGAATCGTCGGCGACGAAGCGCCCCTCGCCGTGCGAAAACGGAATATTGTACACCTCGCCGACGTTCATGCGCGCCATCCATGGCGACTTCACGGAAGCAACGCGGGTATAGCTGTATACGGATTGATGCCTGCCGATGGTGTTGAAGGTCAGCGTCGGGCAGGAGGCGTCCAGCTCGCGTATCTCACCGAAGGGCAGCAGCCCCAGCTTTATCAGCGCCTGAAAGCCGTTGCATATCCCCAGCGCCAGCCCGCCGCGCATATCTATCAGCTCGTGCACTGCCTCGCGCAGAGCTTCGCCGCGCAGCAGCGCCTGAATGAACTTGCCGCTGCCGTCCGGCTCGTCGCCGCCGGAAAATCCGCCGGGGATTATCAGCATCTGCGCCTCTCGCAGCTCCGCCGTCAGCTCGCGCACGGACTGCCGCAGCATTTCGGCGTCGAGATTGCGGATGAGCACGATGCGTCCCTCGCCGCCCGCGCGCTCCAGCGCCGCCTTGGTGTCCAGCTCGCAGTTGGTGCCGGGGAACACCGGAATAACCGCGCGGGGACGGACGTGCTTTGTCCCGTATTTCGCCGTGCTGCGGCGGGTGAAGGATATCGCCTCCGCGTCGCCGCGCTCTGCCGTGCGGGAGGGATATATCTCCTCCAGCGTGCCGCCGAGCAGCGCCTTGACCTCGTCCAGAGGCAGCACCGCGCCGCAGGCGCTGAGGCTCTGCGCCTCGCAGGTATGTCCCAAAAGCTCTGCGTCCAGCTCGCACGCCGCCTCGGCGATTATCCCGCCGTAGCCGAGGGTGAAGAGCTTCTCCGCCTCCAGCCCGTCAGCGGCGGCAAAGCCGATATCGTTGCCTATAGCCATCTTTGCCAGACCCTCTATCGCGCCGCCGACGCTCAGCGCCCATGCGGAGAGTATCTTGCCCTCCTCACAGAGCCGGTGGAAGCGGCGGAAGCTCTCCTTCGCCTCCGCCGGCGAGCCTGCCGGGAACAGGTACACCGGCGAGCCGGCGCGCTTGAACTCCGGCGAAAGCACCTTCGCCGGATCCAGCGTGGAGATGGCGAAGGAGATGAGCGTGGGCGGCACGTCGATATCGTTGAAGGTGCCGCTCATGGAGTCCTTGCCGCCTATCGCGGCAGTCTCCAGCGCGAGCTGCGCCTCAAAAGCGCCGAGCAGCGCGGCAAAGGGCTTGCCGAGGCGCTCGGGAGCGCGATTCGGCTTTTCAAAAAACTCCTGGAAGGAGAAATATGCCTTGTCGGGGTCGCAGCCGGCGGCGACCAGCCTCGCCATGGAGGACAGCACCGACGCCTGCGCGCCGAGGAACGGGTTCTGCGCCATATATTCGGGGTCAAAGCCGTAAGCCATGACCGACGCCAGCCCGCTCTCCGCGCCGGTCACGGGCAGCTTTGCTGCCATGACCTGCGTGGGGGTGAGCTGATTTTTTCCGCCGTAGGGCATCAGCACGCTGGCGGCGCCGATGGAACCGTCAAACCGCGTTCCCAGCCCTTTTTGCAGAGCGCAGTTCAGCGAGGACAGCACCGCGCGCATACGCGCGGAGGCGTCTGGCGCGTCCTTTGCCAGTACGGTCGCCGGCGCGCTCATCGCGGGCACACAGACTCCGGCGCTGCGCTTTGCGCCGTTGCTGGCGAGGAAATCGCGCGATATGTCGCAGATCACCTTGCCGCGCCAGGTCATGCGCATGCGGTTCGTATCCGTGACGGTCGCCACATGGGTGACGCGCAGGTTCTCCGCCGCCGCCAGCTCGGCAAAGCGCGGCAGGTCTCCGCGCTCCAGCACCACCGCCATGCGCTCCTGCGACTCGCTTATCGCCAGCTCCGTGCCGTCCAGACCGTCATATTTTTTCGGCACCAGATCGAGATTTATATCCAGCCCGTCGGCAAGCTCGCCGATGGCGACGGACACGCCGCCCGCGCCGAAATCGTTGCAGCGCTTGATCATGCGCGAGCATTCCGGATTGCGGAAAAGGCGCTGCAGCTTGCGCTCCTCGGGGGCGTTGCCCTTCTGCACCTCGGCGCCGCAGGTGGCGAGGCTTTCGGAGCTGTGGCTCTTGGAGGAGCCGGTGGCGCCGCCGCAGCCGTCGCGCCCGGTCAGTCCGCCCAGCAGCACTATCACGTCGCCCGCCTCCGGGCGCTCGCGCCGCACGTTTGCCAGCGGAGCCGCGCCGACGACGGCGCCGGTCTCCAGCCGCTTTGCCACGTATCCGGGGTGATATACCTCGCTGACAAGTCCGGTGGCAAGTCCTATCTGGTTGCCGTAGGAGCTGTAGCCCGCCGCCGCCTTGCGGCAGATGGTGCGCTGCGGCAGCTTGCCGGGCAGCGTCTGCTCCAGCGGCGTGCGCGGGTCGGCGGCGCCGGTGACGCGCATCGCCTGATAGACATAGGAGCGTCCGGAGAGCGGGTCGCGTATCGCGCCGCCCAGACAGGTCGCCGCCCCGCCGAAGGGCTCTATCTCCGTGGGGTGGTTGTGCGTCTCGTTTTTGAACATCAGCAGCCAAGGCTCGCTCTTCCCGTCCACGGGCACGTCCACGCGCACGGAGCAGGCGTTTATCTCCTCGCTCTCGTCCAGATTGGGCAGCAGCCCGCGGCGCTTCAGTATCTTGGCGGCGACGGTGGCGATGTCCATCAGCGTCACGGGGCGGCTCTCCGCCCGCTCGCCGTAAAGCTCGCGCCGCTCGCGCTCGTACAGCGCAAACGCCCGCCGCACGTCCGCGTCCTCTATCTCCGCCTCGGTGATATGGGTGGAAAAAGTAGTGTGGCGGCAGTGGTCAGACCAGTAGGTGTCGATTATCTTCAGCTCCGTGAGAGTCGGCTCGCGCCCCTCGGAGGCAAAGTATTCGGCAAGAAAGGCGAGGTCGGCGCGGTCCATCGCCAGCCCATAATCCTTGATATATGCGTCATAGTCCGCGTCCGCAGCCGTCAGCCCGGCGACGAGCGGCACATCCGGCGGCTCGGGATAATCCGCGGCGAGCGTCGCCGGCTTCTCCGCGGAAGCACGGCGGCACTCCACGGGATTTACCAGCGAACGCTCTATCTTCTCCATATCCGCCTGACTCAGCTCGCCGTCGAAAAGATATACGGTGGCGCAGCGCACCGTGGGGCGCGCACTCTGCGTGAGCATGGCTATGCACTGCTCGCAGGAGTCCGCGCGCATGTCAAACTGCCCCGGCAGCGCCTCCACGCAGAGCATCTGCGCGCCGCCGGCGTCCGGCAGCGTCTCGTCATACACCGCGTCGCAGGCAGGCTCGGAAAACACGCCGGCGCGCGCCAGCTCGTAGGTCTGCCTGTCCAGCCCCTGCACGTCATAACGGCAGAGGATGCGCACGCCGCGCAGCGCCGCTATGCCTTCTTCCTGCCGGAGCGAGCGCAGCAGCGCCTGCGCCGCCACGTCAAAGCCGGGTCTTTTTTCGGTAAAACAGCGATAAACCGCAGCCATCTCACACACCTCCGCCCAAAAGTGGGTCTTTTTTAGCTATATCGCGCCGGAAAAAGGCGCGTTCGAAATCTATCTCAAAAACGCCCTTATAGGCGAGATCTACCGCCTCCGGCAGCGTGTCGGCAACGGCGGTCACACCCAGCACGCGCCCGCCGGCGGTGAAATATTCGCCGTCGCGCAGCTCCGTACCGGCGTGGAACACCGTGCCGTAGGCAGCGGCGTTCTCCAGCCCGAATATGGGAAAGCCCTTTTCGTATTTCCCGGGATATCCTCCGCTTGCCATCACGACGCAGCAGGAGGCCTTGTCCAGCCAGCGGATGCGCAGCCCGTCCAGCGTGCCGTCATGCACGGCGAGCATTATCTCCAAGAGGTCGCTTTCCAGCAGCGGCAGCACCGCCTGCGTCTCCGGGTCGCCGAAGCGGGCGTTGTACTCGATTACCTTGGGACCTTGCGGCGTGAGCATCAGGCTGACGTACAGCACGCCGCGGAACTCGCGCCCGTCCTCGCGCATGCCGCGCACGGTGGGCAGGATTATCTCGCGCAGGCAGCGCCCCTGCAGCTCCGGTGTGTATACGCTGACTGGGGAAAAGGCGCCCATGCCGCCGGTGTTCGGCCCCTCGTCGCCGTCATAGGCGCGCTTGTGATCCTGTGAGGCGGGCATCAGCGCCACGTGCTCTCCGTCGCAGAAGCAGAGCTGGCTCACCTCCGGACCGCTCAAAAACTCCTCAAACAGCAGCGTGGAGCCGGAGACGGAGGCGGAGAGCTTCTCCACCGCGTCCAGCGCCTCCTGCCGCTCGTGACAGATGATGACGCCCTTGCCCAGCGCCAGCCCGTCTGCCTTTACCACCACGGGCAGAGGACAGAGCTTCGCATAGCCCAGCGCCGAAGCCTTGTCGCGGAAGACGCGGCAGGCGGCGGTGGGTATGCCGTGCCGCTGCATAAAGTCCTTGGCAAACGCCTTGGACGCCTCCAGCTCGGCGGCGCGGGCGCGGGGACCGAAGGCGGAAAAGCCGTGCTTTTCCAGCATGTCCACCATGCCCAGCGCCAGCGGGTCATCCGGCGTGACCACCACCAAATCGGGGCGGTTTTCGCGGCAGAAGGCAAGCACGCCCTCCATATCGCAGGCGCCGAGGGGCACGTTTTCGCATATACGGGCGGTGCCGCCGTTGCCGGGCGCCGCCCACAGCTTTTTGACGGAGGGGCTTTTCGCCAGCGCCAGAGCCACCGCATGCTCACGCCCGCCTCCTCCGATGATGAGAACCTTCATCGATATTCCTCCCGTCAGTGATGGAACAGGCGCACGCCGGTAAAGCTCATCACTATGCCGTATTTGTCGGCGGTCTCTATCACGTTGTCGTCGCGTATCGAGCCGCCGGGCTGAACGATATACTGCACGCCGGAGCGCCTTGCGCGCTCCACATTGTCGCCAAAGGGGAAGAAGGCGTCGGAGCCGACGGTCACGCCCTCCGCGCCCGCGATCCATTCGCGCTTCATCTCCGCGGTCAGCACGGGCGGACGGGTCTTGAAGACCTTCTGCCACGCGCCGTCCGCCAGCACGTCCTCATGCTCCTCGGAGATGTAGATGTCGATGGCGTTGTCGCGGTCGGCGCGGCGCACGCCGTCGATAAAGGGCAGCTCCAGCACATAGGGGTGCTGGCGCAGCCGCCAGATATCCGCCTTGCTTCCCGCCAGACGGGTGCAGTGTATGCGCGACTGCTGTCCCGCGCCGACGCCGATGGTCTGCCCGTTCTTGACATAGCAGACGGAGTTGGACTGCGTATATTTCAGCGTTATCAGCGCTACCAGCATGTCGAGCTGCGCCTGCTCCGGCAGCTCGCGGTTTTTGGTGACGATATTGCGCGTCAGCATCTCGCGGTCTATCCGCAGGTCATTGTAGCCCTGCTCAAAGGTTATGCCGAAGATATGCCGCCGCTCCGTGGGTGCGGGAGAATAATCGGGGTCTATCTTCACCGCGTTGTAGGCGCCGCCGCGCTTGGCGCGCAGTATCTCCAGCGCCTCCGGCGTATAATCCGGCGCGATGACGCCGTCCGAGACCTCACGCGCCAGCAGACGCGCGGTGTCGGCGTCGCAGGTATCGGAGAGCGCCGCCCAGTCGCCGTAGGAGCAGAGCCTGTCCGCTCCGCGTGCGCGGGCATATGCCGAGGCGATGGGCGAAAGCCCCTCCGGCGCGAAATATATGCGGCGCTCCAGCTCGCTCAGCGGTGTGCCGCCCAGCGCCGCGCCGGCGGGACTGACATGCTTGAAGGAGGCGGCGGCAGGCATGCCGGTCGCTTCCTTGAGCGCCCGCACGAGCTGCCAGCTGTTGAGCGCGTCCATAAAATTGATATAGCCCGGCTTGCCGCTCAGCACCTCGATGGGCAGCTCGCCCGCGTCCATGAAAATACGCGAGGGCTTTTGATTGGGGTTGCAGCCGTATTTGAGCTGAAGTTCCTTCATCTGCACGTCCTCCTCACTGATGCTTGTTGCATATCACGGTCTCGCTGCTGCCGTCCGCCAGCGATACCGTGCGGACGAAAAGGGAGACCTTGTTTTCCTCGTTCAGCGCGCTCCACACCTCGCGCGCGATTTCCTGCGCGCCGCCGGCGGGCAGACTGATCCGGCGCGGCTCGCCCTCGAAGGAGGGCAGGGGACTGCCGTCGCCCCGGTAGGTGTGGATAAAGTGTCCCGTCCCCGCCTGCGGCAGGGGATATTCCCAGAAAAAGCGCAGGCAGCGGCTGCCGTCGCCGCAGTCGCTCTTGAGTATGGAAAGATCGTAGGAGCCGTTCGCGTGCAGCAGACCGGAGATGCGGGGGGTGTAGTTGGGCGCGTCCGGCTCAAACTCGCGGGTACGCAGCGCCTCGATAAAGCTTTTGCCCGCGCGCAGCGCCTCTGCGGCGGTGTCGGTCTGGTCGCCGTTGGTCACCACGGTTTCCCCGCCGACGGTGCGGACGGGGTGGTAGATTATCAGCGACGGGTCGCTCATCTTGCTCTCGTCATGCGCCTGCGTGCGGATGCCGTCCGGCTCTGGCACAAAGACGCGGTTGCGGCTGTTCTCGCTGCGCCCCATAATGAAATAGATTATCACGGACTTTTCGCCGCGTGCGTCCAGCCCCAGCGCGATGCCGCGCCCGGGATAGGCGTTGCCGCGCAGCAGCTCCAGAATGGATACGGTCTCCATAGCCTCTTCCTCGCCTTCTATATATACTTTGCCGCCTCTTACGTGCAGCCTGTTTTGACAAAATAACGCTACGGCGCGCGGCAGCAGCACATGCTCCGCCTGCTCCATGATGCGCTGCTGGAGGCTCTCCGGCGTGTCGCCCGGCAGAACCTCCACCGCTTTTTGAAATATCACCGGACCTCCGTCCGTGACCGCGTTGACAAAATGCACGCTCGCGCCGCTGCGCGTCCTGCCCGCGGCAAGCACCGCCTCGTGCACGCGCAGCCCATACATGCCGTCGCCGCAGAACTCCGGCAGCAGCGAGGGATGCACGTTGATGATGCGGTTTTCATACTCCGCGCAGAACTCCGCCGAGAGTATGCGGAGAAAGCCCGCCAGCACCACCAGCCCGCAGTCGTGGCGGCGCACCAGCGCGCTCAGCTCGCGGCTGTATTCCTCCTCGCTCTGCCCGCGCCGCTTTGCCAGCACCTCCGTCGGGATACCGGCGGAGGCGGCGCGCTCCAGCGCGTAGGCGTCCCGGCGGGAGGAGATAACCACGGCTATCCTGCCGCCGCCCAGCTCGCCGCGCGCCTGCGCGTCGATCAGCGCCTGCAGGTTCGTGCCCCCGCCGGACACCAGCACGGCGACGTTCAGCATATCCTTATGCCCCGCTCGCCGCTGACGCATTCTCCGATGAGATACGCCTCCTCGCCGGCAGCGCGCAGCGTCTCCAGCGCCGCGTCCGCGTCGGCGGCGTCCACGGCGGCGAGCATGCCCAGACCCATGTTGAAGGTGTTGTACATATCGTCCTCCGGCACGCTGCCGCGCTGCGCCAGCAGCCGGAATATCTCCGGCACGGGCATGGCGTCCTTTTTCAGCACGGCGCAGACGCCCTCCGGCAGCATGCGGGGGATGTTCTCATACCAGCCGCCGCCGGTGATGTGGGCGGCGCACCGCAGCCGCACGCGCTGCGCCAGCGCCAGCAGCGGGCGCACATATATCCTTGTCGGCGCCAGCAGCGCCTCGCCCACGGTGCGTCCGTCCGCCATGCGCTCTGCCAGCGTCTCCTTTTCGCAGGGAATTATCTTCCGCACGAGGGAAAAGCCGTTGCTGTGTACGCCGGAGGAGGCTATGCCGATGAGGGCGTCGCCCGCGCGCACGGCGGCGGGGTCAAGCATCTTCGCCTTGTCCGCCATGCCGACGGCAAAGCCTGCGAGGTCATATTCGCCGTCGGGGTAAAAGCCCGGCATCTCCGCCGTTTCGCCGCCGACGAGCGCACAGCCCGCAAGCACACAGCCGTCCGCCACGCCTTTAACTATCTCCGCTACACGTTCCGGGACGTTCTTTCCGACTGCAAGATAGTCCAGAAAGAATATCGGCTTTGCGCCGGAGCACGCCACATCATTAACGCACATCGCAACGCAGTCCTGCCCGATGGTGTCGTGCTTGTCCAAAAGAAACGCGATCTTGAGCTTTGTGCCGACTCCGTCCGTACCGGATACCAAGACCGGCTCATCATAGCCCTTGCCGATCTCGAACAGACCGCCGAAGCCGCCTATACCGCCGAGCACGCCCTCTATCGCCGTTCTCTTAACATCCTCCTTTATGAGCCGCACCGACTCATAACCCGCCTCAACATCAACTCCGGCGGATTTATATGCATCCGTTGCCATATATGTATATCCTCCTTATAAAGCCGCCGCTTTCTCCTTTATTGCCGCATCCT
>JAFTDT010000020.1 GCA_017453985.1 Clostridia bacterium | reverse complement strand
GGGCGGCTTGCTGAGCAGCAGGCTTTCCGCCGTTTTTGTGCGCGGCTTTGTACGGCGCAATAAGATAGATATGTCCCAGTATGAGGACAGAAAATATCTGTCCTTCAACGACTTTTTTACCCGCAGGATACTGCCGGAGCGCCGAAGGGTATGCATGGAGCCGGAGGCGCTTGTCAGCCCGTGCGACGGGCGGCTGACGGTATATCGGATAGACGAAGCTGCGGAGCTTGTGATAAAAGGCGTGCCGTACAATGTGCGGGAGCTGCTGCGCGACGGCGAGCTGGCGGCGCGCTTTGCCGGCGGGCTGGCGCTTGTGTTCCGCCTCTGCGTGGACGATTATCACCGCTACTGCTGGTTCGACGGCGGCGAGGCGGAGCGGGCGGTGCATATCCCCGGCGTGCTGAACACGGTGCGTCCGGTGGCGCTGCGCTCGGTGCCGGTTTTCCGCGAGAACAGCCGCGAATATACGCTGCTGCACAGCGAAAGCTTTGGGGACGCGATTCAGATGGAGGTTGGCGCCACCATGGTCGGGCGGATAGCCAACCTGCCGCACGCGGGCACGGTGCGCCGCGGCGAGGAAAAGGGCATGTTCATGTTCGGCGGCTCCACGGTGGTGCTGCTTTTGCGGCAGGGCGCGGCAGAGCTTGAGGCAGAGCTGCTGCGGCAGACCGCGGGAGAGACTGAGGTCGTCGTCAAAATGGGGCAGAGGATAGGCAGCCGCGCGCGGCGGGATATGGGCGAGTAAGCGGCGATGAAAAGGCTGCGGTACGGAAACACGAATACCTTTTATATCGCCGGAGAAAAGGGCGGTCTGCTGATAGATACCGACTACGCGGGGACTCTGCCGCAGTTTTTCAGGGCTATAAAGGCGGCGGGCATTGATATAAGCGATATCTCATATCTTTTAGCCACCCATTACCACCCCGACCATATCGGGCTTGCCGGCGAGCTGCAGAGGCTCGGAGTCACGCTTTTGCTGGCGGATGTGCAGAGCGGCTCGGTTCATTTTGCCGATGAAATATTTGCGCGGGACAGGCGTCTGAAGTACGTGCCGATAGATGAGAGCGCGGCAAGGGTGATAAGCTGCGCGGAGAGCAGAGCTTTTCTGCGCGGCGTCGGCGTAGGCGGAGAAATAATTCATACGCCGAGCCACAGCGAGGACAGCATATCCGTCATTCTTGACGGCGGGAGCTGCATCGTCGGCGATTTGGAGCCGCTTGAATATCTGGCGGCTTATGACGGCAATCCGGGACTGGAAGCCGATTGGGAGCGGGTGATGAGCTATTGTCCGAAGCGAATTCTTTATGCCCATGCGAATGAAAAGGTATTATGAAAGGCAGACCGGGGACGGAAAAGGTCGCCGAATGAGGCGGGGAGAAGCTCGATGAGATTGCTGTTTGAAATGGATAAAAAGGATTATGGGCATTGCACGCGGTCTTTCGTGCGAAACTCGGCGAGAAGCATTATAATCAGAGATGGAAAGGTCGCCATGGTTCACAGCCTGAAATATGATTATTATAAATTTCCCGGCGGCGGTATAGAAGACGGAGAAGCCCCAATCGACGCCCTGATACGGGAGACCCGAGAAGAGGCGGGGCTTGCAATTATCCCGGAAACCGTCCGAGAATATGGATATGTGCATCGCATTCAAAAAAGCGACAGCGATGAACGGGAATGCTTTGTGCAGGATAATTTTTATTATCTTTGCGAAGCGGAGGAAATGCCGGTCGCGCAAAGGCTGGACGCCTATGAAGCGGAAGAGGGATATACGCTGGAGTTTGTGGCTCCGGCGGCTGCGATAGAGAAAAACCGAAATGTAATGAACAGCCCGTATAATCGCATGATGTTTGAAAGAGAAGCGCGAGTCCTTGAACTCTTGCTGGCAGAAGGGCTGCTTGGCTGAAGAGCTTGCGTCTGATAAATACATTTTCATTATTTAACACGGTACAGGAAAATATTTAAAAGAAGGAGGAGCCGCGATGCGCTGGGAAGTGTTGAAGGAAAACTGCATATTTGCGTTTTTGCCGGAGGCGGAGCCTCTGTTCGGTGCTTACAGCCTGCTCGACGGCGAGACGGCGCATCAGCTCTGCACCGATTTGTACGGCGCGGAGCAAATTGCGGCGTGGAGGCGGCGATATCGCTTTTTGTTCGAGACCTTTGACGCTGTGAAGGCGCTTGCGCCATATTCGCTCTTTGATATTTTTCTGGATGTGCTGGACGAGGGATTTACCATGGAGGGCTTTAAAGCCCATATACTCTCGCTGCCGGAGGACGAGCGGGTTTTTCGGCAGGCGGGCTGGGGCTATTTCTGCGGCGCAGAGCAGGAGGATATTCTGCGGGCTTTGACTGACGACGCCGCGCTGTACGCGCTCTATGCGCGCGTCGAGGCGCAATGCCCCGGCTTTCTCGGCTTTTCTTCCTTTGTGCGGCAAAACAGGCGATATATCGAGGAATATTTTGAGCTTGCGGCGGAGATGGACATGCCCATGCTGGGGGAGGCGCTGCGGGCGCGGCAGAAGGAGATAGATGCCTTCCGTGCGCGGGTTGAGGAAGAGCTGAAGGAGTCGGACGGGCTGGAATGCGCGCAAAAGCTGATGGGGAAGAACTTCCGCAACCGCGGTCCTTATGAGCAATTCTGCTTTCTTCCGTCGCTGCTTCTTCCGTTTGCGTCGATCCGCTTTTTCCGCGACAACGGTACGCCGCACAACCGGCAGATTATGTTTTGCAGCATACGCGAGCCGGAGAAGGGGCGGGAGGACACGCTTTCCGCGCTGAAGGCGCTCTCCGACGAAACGCGCTATCAGATCTTGATGCTGCTGGCAAAGCATGGCTCCGTGAACGGGCAGGATATCGCACGCACGCTGAAGCTCGCGCCCTCTACCGTGTCCCACCACATGACGGAGCTGAAGGCGTGCGGGCTTGTCAGCGAGGAGCCGGTCAAAACCGCGAAATATTACGGGCTTTCCCAAACGAAGCTTCGCGAGCTTTTGGCGGCGGTGGCGGACGACCTGAAGCTGAGCGAAGACGCGGACAAATGAAGAAGCTTGCTGTCATATGAGCAGCCCCTCAAGGGGGCTGTTTTTTTGTGCTTGACAAATTCATATATTCGATTATAATCTTATTAGATATTTATCGAATATATGGAGGAGAAATGATATGGAAACGGTAATCGAGGTCAGGGACGCAAGGCGGGAGTACGTGAGCCGCAGCGGAGTCTGGAAGCGGGAAAAGCGCGTGGTCAAGGCGGTGGACGGCATTTCCTTCGAGGTGCGGCGCGGCGAGATATTCGGGCTGCTCGGACAGAACGGCGCAGGCAAAACGACGACGATAAAGATGCTGACGACGCTGCTTGCGCCCACTGGCGGAAGCTGCAGGGTTCTGGGCTGTGATACCTTCGGTGAGGAAAAGCGCATCCGCCCGCGGATAAACTTCATTTTCGGCGGCGAGATGGGCGTGTACCGCAGACTTTCCGCAAGGGACAATCTTCGATACTTCTCGAACCTGTATCTGCTCCCGCGCGGGGAGCAGGAGAAACGCATCGAAAGGATACTCGGACTTGTAGACCTTGCCGAGCGCGCGGATGATTTGGCGGAAACCTATTCCAAGGGAATGATACAGCGCTTGCAGATCGCGCGCGGGCTTATCAACGACCCGGAAATCCTATTCATGGACGAGCCGACCGTCGGACTGGACCCCGTGGGCGCAAGAATGCTGCGTGACATTATCCGGCGGCTGAAGGAGGAGGGGCGCACCGTTTTGCTGACGACGCACAATCTTGCTGAGGTCGAGGAGCTGTGCGACCGGCTGGTAATCATCAACAAGGGCAAGGTCATCGCGCGCGGAACGCCGGAGGAGATAAAGGGCGGCTTTGACACGCTGGAGGACGCCTATGTGAAGCTGATAGAGGGGGTGTCGGCATGAGCCTTGCCGTTTTGCTCGCCACTATGCGGGTGCAGATGAAGCAGTCCTTTGCGCGCCCCATGTTCCGCTTCTGTCTTATTGCCAACCCGATTTTGAATACCGTGCTGTTGTATGAGATGTACCGCGGCTCCGGCGAGGAAAGCTTCATGGCTTACGTGGTGCTGGGCGCGGGGCTGATGGGGCTTTGGAGCTGCATCTGCTTTTCCTCTGCCGGAGACATCAACCGCGAGCGATACAGCGGCACGCTGGCGCTGATTTTCGTCGCGCCGGCAAGCTTTCCCACCATCATTTTAGGCAAGATAATCGGCAATACGCTGCTGTCTCTGCTGACGCTCGGCATCTCGCTCGTTACCGCGGCAGTGCTGTTTCGGACGCCGCTGATGCTGGAAAGCCCGCTGTATTTTCTGTTTGCGCTGCTGGCGGCAGTTGCGGCCTTCGTGGTGATTTCGTCGGTGGTGGCGTGTCTGCTGACGCTCTCGCGCAAGACCGAGCTTTACATGAACTGCATTGAGATACCCATCATTTTGCTCTGCGGCTTTGTCTTCCCCGTGTCGGTGCTGCCCGCAGCCGTGCGTGCAGTCAGCTATGCGCTTTCGCCCACCTATGCCGTGGAGCTTCTGCGCATGTCGGTCTGGGGTGTGGAGGAGCCGGCGGCGTTCTGGCAAAAGCTCGGCATATTGCTGGGGCTGACCGCGCTGTATGCGGTCTTGTCCGCGCTGCTTTACCGCAGGATCGACCGCCGCGTGCGCGTTGCGGCAACATTGGAGGTGGCGTGATGCTCAGACGCTTTTTTGACCAGGCATATCTTTATCACAAGGGACGCCGCGCGGCGTTTAAGGCGGAGGAATTTATCTTTCATCAGCTCGGCTATCCGCTGGTGACGCTGATTTTTTACTGCCTGATCGCGTCGTACAGCTTCCGCACGACCAATCTGACGAGCTGGGTCATCGGCAACGCTTTTCTGCTTTGCACAAACGCCTGTATCTTCGGACTGGGCAATATCTTTGTCGGGGAGCGGTATTACGGACGTCTGCGCTCCATCATCGCCTCGCCCTGCGCCAAGCTGCCGCTTATCCTCGCTAACGGACTGTTTCCCGCGCTGTTTGCCGTGTGCGCCTCGGTGTGCGGATTTCTTGTGGGCGCGTGGGTGTTCGGCGTGGATTTTTCCGGCGTAGATCTCGGTCTTGCCGCCCTGACGATATTCTGCGCCATGGCGTCGGCGGCATGCTTCGGGCTGTTTCTGTCCGTATTCGGCTTGATGAACGACAGCATGCATCTGATTTTGAACGTAGTCAGCTATCTGATGATGATTTTCACCGGCGCGGAGTTTCCGGTGGCGCAGCTTCCGCCGGTGGGGCAGGCGGTGGCGCAGCTCATGCCGCTGACCAAGGCGATCGCCGCCATGAACGCGCTGTTCGAGCCGGGGCAGGGGAGCTTTTGGTTGCTGCTGCTTGCCGAGCTGGCGACCGGCGCGGCATATGCGCTGCTGGCGCGCGCGGTGTTTGGCTTTGCGGAGCGCAGCGCCAGACGCAGCGGTCGGTTTGACATGTTTTGAGCAAAAAAAGAAGCCGAGATTCTCAGCTCCGAGAGAGGTCTCAGGCTTCTTTTTTTGTGGCAAGGCGAAATATCTACTGACGGAGCAGATCAGGCAGAAAAACCTTTTGCCGGACGTTCCCCAAAGCGCCGCCGCGAGTCATTTCCCGTCGGCAAGGATAATGTTGGCTTTTGAAAACTCCTGCCAGTGCAGGCGCTGTCCGCAGCGGTCGCAATAGCGTTGATATTCCCGCTCAAAGGTAGCCTTGCATCTGGGACATATAGGATAGGAGGTAAAGCCGCTTCGGTATTGCAATCTGCGCACGTGCGTGACGGGCATCGGCAGGCGAAAGCACAGCTCCTGCCGTATTGTCGGCTGCACGAGCAGGTCGTTGGGCGTAAGCTGAAATCCGGTACATATTTTTTCCAGAACCAGTATACTGGGCGCCGCGCTTTTTCTGGCGACAGAAGCGTAATGGCTGGGACTGATGCCGCAGCGCAGCGCGGCGCTCTCATAGCTGAGCCGGTGCGTCTTGCAAAGACGGAGAACAGCGGCAGACAATGCGTCCGAAAACATATACTCAACTCACCTTTCATAAAAAATCCGATTGCCGGCGTCGGCGATCCCGCGCGACCGCAGAGCATTCAATGCGTGCTTCTGACGTGTGCATTGCAAAAGGAACAAGTCGGGTGTATCCTTGAATATTATTGAAATACTTGTTTATTTTTTAAAAAATGCGGTGCTGATAGGATAAAATCGGAAATATAATGGTTGACAAGCAAAAATATATGTAATATGATGTGCATAGGTTAATTTGTTCTAATATTGTTTTGCGCTAATTGATGTCAGTGCCTTTTGATGTCAGTGCGGTAGTTTGATGGTTAAATTTTAGCCGATGAAAATATGCCAATCAAGCGCCGAATTTGGATAAAAACGCTTTTGTTTTGACAAAGGACCGTCTATTTTTAATATTTTGGAGGGTTAAAAATGAACCTGACAAATACACAAGAGGTCATTTTAAGACTCAAGGCGATCAAAAAAGAGAACGAGCTGACGCTGCCACGGATCATGGATATGATAGAAGCAAACGGAGACTATCTTTCCATGACGACGCTGCGCCGCGTTTTCGCGGCGAGCTCCGAGCAGGACGACAGCTTCAGCTATGATAAGACTATTAGACCCATTGCGCGGGCGCTGCTGTTTCAAGATGAATACGACGGGAAGGAGAGCGTCTCGCCCAGTATGGAGATAGAGGGGCTGAAGGCGGTAATCAGGCTGAAAAATGAGGAAATCGATCTTATGAAGGAACAGATTGAAGCCATAAAAGGGGTATATGAGCGGCGGGTGGCATTTTTGCTGGATCAGATTGATAAAAAGGACAAGAGAATGGACGAAAAGGATAAGCTCATTCAAAAGCTGATGGAAAATGTTCTGTAAAAATCGTATCTATAACCTGCGGCTTTCCACGAGCCGGGATAAAATGAACGGAGCTTTCCGGACTGCGCAGACAGTCGGCTCAGATGTGGGCATATTCATGGTTGGCAAAAAACACTTTACAAACAGATGTTCTGATGGTAAAATAAAAACAGAACATTTGTTCGTGGGGTGTTTTTTCAATGGACCTTATGGAAAAGCTCACGGTGCTGACCGACGCCGCAAAATACGATGTCGCCTGCACCTCCAGCGGCGTAGACCGCGGCGGGGGAGGCGGGCTGGGCAGCGCCTCGCGCATGGGCATCTGCCACAGCTTTGCCGCCGACGGGCGCTGCATCAGCCTGCTCAAGGTGCTGCAGAGCAACGCCTGCGCATTTGACTGCGCCTACTGCGTCAATCGCCGCAGCAGCGACGTTCGCCGCGCATCCTTCACCCCGCGCGAGCTTGCCGATCTCACGATAGAGTTTTACCGCCGCAATTATATTGAAGGGCTGTTCCTTTCCTCTGCGGTGGTGCGGGACGCGGACTACACCTGCGAGCAGATGCTGGAAACGCTGCATATCCTGCGGACGGAATACGGCTTCCGCGGCTATATCCACGCCAAGGCGATACCCGGAGCCGACCGGAGACTGCTGGCGCGGATAGGGCTGCTGGCGGACAGGATGAGCGTGAATATCGAGCTGCCCTCGCAGGAGAGCCTGCGGCTGCTCGCGCCGGACAAGAGCCGCGAGAGCATACTGACGCCGATGGGCTTTGTAAAAGACAAAATCCAGGAGAGCTGCACGGACGTCGTGCGCTACCGCGGCGCACCGGCGTTCGCCCCCGCCGGGCAGAGCACGCAGATGATAATCGGCGCCACCGGCGAAAGCGATTTGCAAATACTCAAGCTCACGGCGGCGCTGTATAAAAAATACAACCTGAAGCGGGTGTTTTTCTCGGCGTATATCCCCATGGTCAGCGGGAGCAATCTGCCCGCGCCGGGCACGCCTCCGCCGCTGCTGCGCGAGCACAGGCTGTATCAGGCGGACTGGCTGCTGCGATTTTACCGCTTTGAAGCCTCGGAGCTGCTGGACGAGAGACAGCCGTTTTTCGACCCGCTGCTCGACCCCAAATGCAGTTGGGCGCTGCGTCATCTGGAGAGCTTTCCCGTTGAGGTCAACCGCGCGGATTACGAGACGCTGCTGCGCGTGCCGGGCATCGGCGTGCGCGGGGCGCGGCGCATCGTCGCCGCCCGCAAGAGCTGCCGTCTCGACCTCGACAGTCTGAAAAAGCTGGGCGTGACGGTAAAGCGGGCAAGGTATTTTATCCTCTGCTCCGGCAAGTACTATGGCGGGAATCTGGTGCACGATGCCATTTTGGAGGGTCTGCTCAGCGGCAATGCGCTGAAAAAATACCGCGAGGAGCGCAGCGGGCAGATGACGATAGACGATATCATGCGGGAGGAGAAGCAGGCATGCCTCGTCGGACAGATGTGATATACCGCTATGACGGCAGCTTTGAGGGGCTGCTGTGCTGCGTGTACCGCAGTTATTACGAGCGGGAGCTGCCGGCGGGCATAGAGTCCGCCGGAGCGGAGCAGATGCAGCTCTACGCGGCGATCGACGTGGAAACGGACATCGCTCACTCCGCCCGCGTGGCGCGGGCGATAAGGGAGAAGATATCGCCTCAGGCTTACGGGCTGGTGCGGCGGGCGTATTTCACCTGCCTTGAGGAGCGGGAGATGCATATACTGCGCTTTTTGCGCCTTGGCTTTGCCAAGGGCGGCGCGGTGATGCAGATGACGGCGGACGCGCGGGTGAATATCATTTACCGGGCGGTGCGAAATCTCGCGCTGGAAAAGGATCACATGAGCGGCTTTCTGCGCTTTTCGGACTACGGCGGGATACTGTTCGCGCAGATAGAGCCAAAAAACGACCTGCTGCCGCTGATGGCGGCGCATTTGCGCAGCCGCTTCGGCGGGGAAAAATATGTGGTGTACGACCGCGCGCACGGGAGGGCGCTGGTGCATGGCGACGGTACGGACGCGCTGATAGAGCTGGATGGCTTTGAGCCGCCGCCGGCGGACGGCGCGGAGCGCCACATACGCGGGCTGTGGCGGCGGTTTTACGACACCGTGGCGGTGGAGGGGCGCGAAAACCCGCGCTGCCGCATGAGCCATATGCCAAAGCGGTTTTGGAAGAATATGACGGAGTTTCAAAACGAAAAGGACAGTCCGGAAAGGACTGCCCTTGCGAGCGATACGGTATTACAGCTCCTCCAGCTCGGCGAGCCAAAGCTCTGAACTAAGGTCGCTGCCCATCTGCCAGCCGCCGCGCGGAGAGAGCGAGACGCCCAGCACCTGCGGTCCGTCCGGCAGACAGGAGCGCTTGAACTGCTGGCTGAAAAAGCGCCGCAGGAATACCCGCAGCCATTTCAGCACGGTTTCCGCCGGATACCGACCGGCAAAAGCGGCGCAGGCGAGATAATATATCTTGCGGGGGGACGTCCCGCGCACCAGCATGTGATATATAAAGAAGTCGTGCAGCTCATATGGACCCACGAGGTCCTCGGTCTTCTGCGCGATATTTCCGTCCTGCGCCGGCAGCAGCTCCGGCGAAACGGGTGTGTCCAGTACATCCGTCAGCACGGCGCGCAGCGCCTCGCCGCCGGTGCGGGCGCAGTATTCGGTGAGGCGGCGGACGAGCGTCTTGGGCACGCCGCCGTTGACGCTGTACATCGACATATGGTCGCCGTTATAGGTCGCCCAGCCGAGCGCCAGCTCACTCAGGTCGCCGGTTCCGACCACCAGCCCGCCGATATCGTTGGCGAGGTCCATCAGCACCTGGGTGCGCTCGCGCGCCTGGGCGTTTTCATATGCGGCGTTCAGCTCGCCCTCCGCGTGTCCGATATCCTTCAGATGCTGCCGCACGGCGGCGGTGATGTCGATTTCGCGGAAGCTCACGCCCAGCTCCTCGCACAGCCGCTGGGCGTTGCTCTTGGTGCGCTGCGTGGTGCCGAAGCAGGGCATGCTGACGGCGCATATCTCCGCGCGGCTGCGTCCCATCATATCAAAGGCTTTGGCGGTCACGAGCAGCGCGAGCGTGGAGTCCAGCCCGCCGGAAACGCCGATGACGGCGGTGCGCGAGCGCGTATGCTCCAGCCTGCGCCGCAGACCGGTCGCCTGTATCGTCAATATCCGCTCCAGCTCGCGTTCGCGTTCCTGCGGCTGCTGCGGCAGAAATGGCTCCGTGCAGATGCGGCGGGTGAGCGGCGCGGTGCGCGGCTCCATCCCGAAGGAAAAGGAAAACCTCGGCTGATGCGCAGGCAGCTCTCTGCGATGCCGCTCATATGCCAGTGCAAAAACATCTATCTCGCTTGCTGCTTGTCCCGCGTCAAACGGCGCGGATTCCGCCAGTATCTCGCCGTTTTCCGCCACGAGCTGATGCCCGCCGAACACTGCGTCGGCGGTGCTTTCGCCGCAGCCGGCGGAGGAATATACATACCCGCAGGAGGCGCGCCGCGACTGCGCGGCGACAAGCATGCGGCGCGAGTCCGCCGCGCCCGCCGTTTCGATCTCGGCGGCAAGATGGGCGACGACGGCGGCGGGAGGCAGGGCGGAGGGCATGTCCGCCGCGCCTATTCTTACGCCGAGCGTCAGCTCCGGCATAGTGGAGCATGTGAATTCTATTTCCGTGTCGAAGGTCACGCGCTCGCTTCCGAGCGGGATCTCATCATGGTATTTTTTGTTTGCGGGGGTAAACCACCGCGCCTCACGCCCCGACAATTGCGTCTTTGGCACGACGCCGAGCACCCGCCCCTTATGCAGCACGGCGGCGCAGTTATACAGCCTGCCGTATGCGTTTATCGGCGCGCCGACGGCGATGAGCATGTCAAGCTCCGCGCATTCCGCGGCTATCCGCAGCAGCGCCTCCTCCGCTCCGCGCACGAGCGTGCGCTGCAAAAACAGGTCGCCGCAGGTATAGCCCGTGACGGCAAGCTCCGGCAGCACCAGCAGCCGCACGCCTTCGGCTCCGGCAGTCCGCGCCGCCGCGATGATGCTCTCCGCGTTATATCGGCAGTCGCCGACCCGAATATCGGGGCAGACCGCCTTGACCTTGATAAATCCGTATTCCATGCTCGGCACCTCACAATGCTTTATGATATAAATATAAGCTTTTCGGCGGCAAAAATCAATAAAATAATAGCTTTTCGCCCGTATATATGCTATTATGATGCTGAAGAGGTGGAGCTATGACGCCGAAAAACTGCATGCTGTGTCCGCGTAAATGCGGCGCGGACAGGGAACACGCGCGCGGTCGCTGCGGCGCGGGAGCCGCCATATGCGCGGCGCGGGCGGCGCTCCATCAGTGGGAGGAGCCGTGCATCAGCGGAAAAGCCGGCTCAGGCACGGTGTTTTTCTCGCACTGCACGCTTAAATGCGTGTACTGCCAAAATCATGAGATAAGCAGCGGCGGCTTCGGCGCGGAGATAACGCCGGAGCGCCTCGCGGATATCTTTCTGGAGCTGGAGCAGGCGGGCGCGGTGAATATCAATCTCGTCACGCCGACGCATTATACATACGGAGTGCTGCGGGCGCTGGACAGGGTGAGGCACCGGCTGAGCGTGCCGGTCGTCATGAATACCGGCGGCTATGAGCTGACGGAGACGCTGCGGCTATGGGAGGGCTACATCGACATATACCTGCCCGACCTCAAATACGTTTCCGCCGCTCCGGCGGAAAGATACAGCGGAGCGGGGGACTACTTTACCCACGCCTCCGCGGCGCTTTTGGAGATGAAGCGGCAGCAGCCGCATCCGCGGCTTGAGGGCGGGCTGCTGCGGCGCGGGATGCTGGTGCGGCATTTGGTGCTGCCGGGGCTGCGGCGCGACTCGCTCGCGGCGGTGGAATGGCTGGCGGAAAACCTTGGCACAGAGCATTTTCTTCTCAGCCTGATGTGTCAGTATACGCCCAACGGCAGGCTGGCGGATTTCCCGGAGATAGACCGACGGGTGACGACCTACGAATATATGAGCGCGGTCAGCCGCGCGCGGGAGCTGGGTCTGCGCGGATACACGCAGGAGCGCGGCTCGGCGCAGCAGATATATACACCGGAGTTCAATTTATATGGAATACAGGAGGTCAATCATGTACAGAGAAAAAATCGAGGCTTATTTTGAGAAGAACAAGCAGCGCATGCTGGACGACATCTGCCGTGTGCTGCGCATCGACAGCGTGGCGCATCGCGGCGGCGAGCCGCCGATGCCCTACGGACAGGGCGTTCACGACGCGCTGTGCGAGGCGGAGAAGATAGCACGTGAGCTGGGGCTGCGCGTGCGCCCCTGCGACGGGCACGCCATCACCGTCACGGCAAGCGACAAGCCGGACGAGCTGGCGCTGCTGGCGCATCTGGACGTGGTGCCGGTGGGCAAGGGCTGGAAATATCCGCCCTTTGACGGCACGATAGAGGACGGGAAAATATACGGACGCGGCAGCGCGGACGACAAGGGACCGGCGATAGTCTCGCTCTATGCGCTGGCAGCGGCGGCGGAGATAAATCCGAATATGTCCAAGGGCGCCCGCGTCATCCTCGGCGGCGCGGAGGAAATAGGCTCGCCGGATATCGCCTATTATCAGACCAAGGAGAAGATGCCGCCTTATTCCTTCTCGCCCGACGCGGATTATCCGATAATCAATATCGAAAAGGGGCATTTTGGGCTCACCTTCGGCAACGAGTGGGCGGAGGAAAAGGATCTGCCCCGTCTGGTGGAGCTGAAGGGCGGCACGATAGGCAACGCCGTCCCGCAGGAGGCTTCCGCGCTGCTGGAGGGCATGGGCGAGGGCTTGCTCGCTGACCTCTGCAAAAAGCATTCCAAGCAGAGCGGCGTGCAGTTCAAGATAGAAAAGGAGGGCGTCTGCTTCCGCGTGACCGCACTTGGCGAGAGCGCGCATGCCTCCACGCCGGATCTGGGCGTCAACGCGCAGACCGCGCTGGTGGAGCTGCTGGCGGATATGCCGCTGGCAGAGTCGGAGTGCCGTAAAAATATCAAGGCGCTGGCGCGCCTCTTCCCGCACGGAGATAATCACGGCAAGGCGCTGGGCATCGATATTTCCGACGAGGTCTCCGGCAGGATGACGCTGGCGTTCAGCATGCTGGAGTTCACGAAGACGGGCTTTACCGGCAGCTTTGACAGCCGCGTGTGCGTCAGCGGCAACGAGCAGAACGTCGGCGACGTCGCCGTGGTGGCGATAGAGCGCGAGGGCATAAAGATACCCAGCCGCAAGCCCATGAGCCCGCCGCACCACACGCCGGAGGAGCTGCCCTTCGTCCAGACGCTCAAGCGCGTGTACGAGCAGTACACCGGGCAGAAGGGAGAGTGTGTGGCGATAGGCGGCGGCACATACGTGCACAGCATCGAGGGCGGTGTCGCCTTCGGCTGCTCGATGCCAGGCACGGACAACCGCATGCACGGCGTGGATGAGTTTGCGGTGATAGACGAGCTGATGATAAGCGCCAAGATGTTCACGCAGGTCATACTCGATATGTGTGAGTAAAAATAAAGCAAGCTTATGTCCCCGCGAAACTCGCTTTGCCGAGCTTTCGCGGGGATACTCTAAACAATGGATGGATTTGCAGGAGATAAATTTCCGCAAATCTGGACACATAAATTTGTGTGCAACTCGTTATTGATTGTCGGGCGTCAATGTGAATTTTATAATGTGCATCTCGAGGAGCTATGTGACATAAAGCAAAAAGCAGGATTAAGAAAATGATGTACACGATAAAATGCAATGTTTGTGTATTCTTTTCAATATTTAATGAAAAGATGTGATGATTATAAAAATGAACGTGTTATTATTATCGTAGATTTACAAGGCATCAAAAAGGGTTTAAAAGGAGGTTAAAAATGAAAAAGGCAATAAATAAGATAATAATTGCACTTGTTTTAGTTGTTGTGATAACTGATTCTGGTACAGTGTCTTCGTTTGCAGCGGATTCCGCTTTAG
The DNA here is from genome assembly GCA_017453985.1 of Clostridia bacterium. Lineage (GTDB taxonomy): Bacteria > Bacillota > Clostridia > Oscillospirales > Butyricicoccaceae > RGIG3726. The sequence goes on along the minus strand of JAFTDT010000020.1, from coordinate 1,789 downwards.
AATTGACAGATTTTATAAATAATACTTCAAATGGACATGCTGTTGTGTTGAGAGGTTATTATGTTTATCAAAATATTTCGGAGGTTGGCATCATTTCATATATGGATCCGGCAACTGGAAATTATGTAGCGAGTTCTGTTGCTACGGATGGTGATTTTTATTATGTGCCAAGTGGAAGTTCAATTCAATATACAATGAATGGTTTTCTGGCGGTGAGTTGATGAATAGGGCAGCAGGAAAGCTTTTGAAATTGCTGGAGCTAAGTGCATTTTTTATATTGATATTGCTGTCTGCGTGTCAAAACAGCGCCGAATCAAGAGTGCTATGGTCCGAGGCGGACATACGTGTCTGTGAATTGCTGGTGCATAATATAACTTGTTCCAAACCCTATGAAATGAGGAGAGTCGATGACGATGCATTCAAAGAAAAGGTGATTTTGCTGTGCGCAGAGCTGACGCCATATCGACCGCTGATATCATCGGATGTGATATTGGGCGCAGATAATGCATTTTTAACATTTGTGGGCGATTCAAAAAAATATACGATCAGCTTTGTTGAAGCGGAAGAACAGTTATCGATCAGCTATATTCACCGTGATATTCCGTTAGTTGCTGCGGCAATAGAGGAATTTGACGAATTTGGGCAGCCGCATGTCGTTGCTCAATGGTTTTGCTCAATGGCGACAACTGATTTTGCAATGCTGTATGATGCGGTACAGACATATACTCACGGCGAGATTGTACAATGAGATAAAAACAAGCAGGAATGGCAAGTTGATTTAGACTTGCCATTTCTGCTGTTCTGCTTATTATTTCTCACGTCGTTTTTCGGAGTATGCTCATTTCCTCCGGCTGGGGCGGGAGGAGCTCGAGGCTCGCCGCCAGCTCCGCGTCGGTGGGGATATAGTCGTGCATCTTGCCGTCGTTGTATTGCTCATAAGCCTTGAGGTCAAAATATCCCGTGCCCGTCAGCCCGAAAAGTATGGTCTTTTCTTCTCCGCTTTCGCGGCACTTCACCGCCTCGTCGATGGCGGCGCAGATGGCGTGGCTGCTCTCCGGCGCGGGGAGAATGCCCTCCACGCGGGCAAACAGCTCCGCCGCCTCAAAGACGCGGGTCTGCTCCAGCGCGACCGCCTCCATATATCCGTCGTGATAGAGCTGGCTCAAAACGGGGCTCATGCCGTGATAGCGCAGACCTCCGGCGTGGTTGGGCGCGGGGATAAAGGACGAGCCGAGCGTGTACATCTTCGCCATCGGGCAGACTCTGCCGGTGTCGGCAAAGTCATAGACAAATCTGCCGCGGGTCAGGCTGGGGCAGGAGGCAGGCTCCGCGGCGATGAAGCGATAGTCGCGCTCGCCGCGCAGCTTCTCGCCCATACAGGGGGAGATCAGCCCGCCGAGATTGCTGCCGCCGCCTGCACAGCCGATGATGATATCCGGCACGACGCCGTATTTATCCAGCGCCGCTTTTGCCTCCACGCCTATCACGGACTGGTGCAGCAGCACCTGATTGAGAACGCTGCCGAGTACGTAGCGGTAGCCCGGCGACGAGAGCGCCGCCTCCACCGCCTCCGAGATGGCGCAGCCGAGCGAGCCGGTGGTGCCGGGGTCCTCAGCGAGTATCCGGCGTCCGACGGCGGTCTTATCGGAGGGAGAGGGCGTAACCGCCGCGCCGTAGGTACGCATGACCTCGCGGCGGAAGGGCTTCTGCTCATAGCTGACCTTTACCATGTAAACCCGGCAGTCCAGACCGAGGTAGGCGCAAGCCATGGACAGCGCGGTGCCCCACT